>UWSE01000001.1 GCA_900551955.1 uncultured Mollicutes bacterium
TAATAACATGTCCTATCTTGTATAAATCATCCTTAGATTCAATTTCTAAATCTGTTAATATTTGTATTTTCATAATTGCTCCTAACACAAATATTAAATCAAATTAGAAACTCATAATCTAAGATTTGTACAATTTTATTTTTTATATTTTGTACATTCTTATAATATCATTAATATCGCGTGCAAATCACAGTAAAAATGAACATACTCACCATAAAATTTAGCTAAAAAGTCATTTTTTTAATTATTGTTTGTTAAAAATAATATTTATGATATAATAGGTTGTGTATTGTCCTAGTAGCTCAGCTGGATAGAGCAACGGCCTTCTAAGCCGTAGGTCAGGGGTTCGAATCCCTTCTAGGACGCCATTTATCATAAAATAAGGCTAAGTAATTAGCCTTTTTTTTGTACTATTTCATTAATAATTATTTCTACACTTTTATTATTAATATCATTGTTTTGAAAATAATTAGTAATTGTTTCTACATCAATATTTAAGGGAATTAATATTTGATAAACTTCATTGATAATCGGATTTAATGGTGATAATTGATCAATAATTAATTTTGCTAAATTCTTAGAAATACCTTTAATTTCACACAATTTCTTTACATTTGCTTGTTTAATGATAAGCTCAAGCTCACTAATTGTGAAATTATTTGTAATTTTGCTAGCTAATTTAACACCTATCCCCTTAATGGTTAAGAGCATACTAAACGCATCACACATCTTTTTGGTTGTAAATCCATAAAGATGGTGGTGCGTTTCTTTAATGTCTTCATAGACATAGATGGTAGCTTTATCACCAATCTGTAAATTGTGATTAGTCATATAAATTCGATAACCTATTCCATTTAGACTAATCACAATATACACATCAGTAATTTTGTCTACTATGCCCGAAATAAATTCATACATTTTTACCTCCTACTTCATTAAACCCCTTTTTATTCTTTTTTGTTATAATAAAGTTATGAAAATAATCGGTTGTATTATGGAAATTAATCCTCCACATTTAGGTCATCAGTACTTTTTAGAACAAATAGATAAAAAGGATGATGACCTTTTAGTTGTCGTTGTTTCAGGAGTACTTACTCAACGTGGTGATATTAGTGTAATTAATAAACACGATAAAGCGCAATTCTTATTAGATATGGGTGCAGATATCGTGATTAATTTGCCTAGTATTCTTGCTAATCAAGGTGGCTATTATTTTGCAAAACATGCCATTAACTTATTAAAACACTTTAAAATTACAGATCTTTATTTTGGTTCTGAAACTAATGATTTAGAATACTTATTAACACTAAGCAATATCACTAATGACCATAATTTTCAACAAGGAATATATAAAAATCAATTAATGGAACTTAAAAGTAATGACATATTAGGAATTGGTTATTTACGTAATATTAGCGATACTAATATTACGCCCCATCTTATTAAAAGAATTAATAATTTATATAACCAAAACACCAAAAGTGCAGGAACTATCCAATCAGCAACATTTATTCGCAATCATCTAGATGATAGCGAAACTCGCTACTTTGTTGCTGATGGTATCTTTGATAAAATCAAAGTAATAAATAATGAATTTATCTTACCATTATTAATTACAAATTTAGATTATGCACTACATAATGATCTTAACATCTTTTTAAGTGAAAATAAAGAACTATTATATAAATTAGATTATTATATTAAAAACAATAGTAATTATAGTTTAGATACTTTAATTAAAGATTGTAGTGATAAGAATAATTCAGTGCATAAACTAAGAAGATTAATTAATAATATTATCTTCTTAGTTGATTCTAATCAAGTACAAAATAGTAATTATTATTTACATGTATTAGGACTAACTGATCTAGGAAGAAAATATATAAAAGATAATAAGATTAATATTATTACTAGTTTAAAAAATAATGATAATTATATTGCTAATAAAGAAATAATGATTGGTAAATTATATCAAACATTAACTAATGAAGAGTATCATCAAGACTTTATAAAACCGATTATAAAATGATATAATAATTAAGTAGGAGAATCATGGATAAACATCAACTTTTATTATATATTGGAGCGATTTTATTTGCTTATCTTTATGGTTCAATTCCTTTTAGTTTGCTGTTAGCTAAAACTAAAGGAATTGACTTAAGAACCTTTGGTAGTGGTAATTTAGGTGGTTCTAATTTAGGACGAGCATGTGGTACTAAATATTTTATCATTGCTTTTGTTTTAGATATGTCTAAAGGAGCTATTTGTGTTTGGATTAGTAACTATTTAGGATTAAATCCTTTAATTGTTTTCCCTTTTGCTGTCTTAGGCCATGCTTTTAGCATTTATATTAAATTTAAAGGAGGAAAAGGGATAGCTACATGTTTTGGTTTTGCCCTAGCTTATGCTTTTTGGCCAGCAATCATTGCCATTATTAGTTTCTTAATCTTCTTAAAAATTTGGAAATATGTATCATTAGCTGCCATCTTAGCCATCTATGTATTTGTTATTGTCATGTTATTAGAAAAAAATTATATAATGGCGATTTTTGTCTTTTTTATTAATTTAGGGGTAATTTATTTACACCGCGCTAATTTAAAACGCATTAAAGAAGGAACTGAAAGAAAAATCAGTTGGATGTAAAAAGGAGGAACTTTTGTTCCTCCTTTTATTTATAACGATTTTTCTGATAAATTAATATAATGGTAATATATAGCATAAATAATACAACCATAATAAAATTAAGTATATTAAATTGGTTAATGATTAGTGCAGAAATAATAAAAGCTATTACTTGAATAATTGATGTTATGAAAAAAGCACTAAAACATCTAAATGATCTTATAATAAATAATAGACTAGAAATAAAATAACCTAGTCTAACACACCATAATAATCCATTAATAATAATTAATTTAAGGTCAGGATTATTTAAAAAGACAAACCCCATACTAATTAGTTGGAGAAAAAATGATAACATAATTGTTGGTTTTAAATTCATATCTCTAAATAATGAAAAAGTTTTCCCCGACATATTCGTCCAATTAATCCAAGCTAAATAAGTAAATAATGCTAGATTAATTAAACTAATAATACTACCACTAGATGGCGGATTTAATAATGTATTAATTACAACAAATAGTAAATATAAATAGATAACTAAATTTCTTTTTAAAATAGATGTAGTAATAAGTAAACTAAAAAATGCTAAGTAATAATAACTAATTGATTTACTAACAATTAGTAAACTAATTATTAATAAATTAATAATTATTAATGGTATTTTATATTTATTACTCACAACTACACTCACTATATAAAATTTTATCTAACTCGGCACTAGCATTTTTTAGATCATCATTAATAATATGATATTGATAACGATCTTTATAACCTAATTCTTCTTGCGCTTTTTTTAAACGTAAACTAATCGTATTCTCATCTTCAGTATTACGATTAGTTAAACGTTGTTCTAACACTTCTAAACTAGGCGGTAAAACAAAAATACTTACGACATCTTCTACTTTATCAAGCACTTGCATTGCCCCATTACATTCAATTTCTAATAAAACATTTTTCCCACTATTTAATAATGCTTCAACAACTTGTTTATCAGTTCCATAATAGTTACCAACAAACTCTGCATATTCTAACATCTCACCTTGATTAATTTTATTTTCAAATTCTTCTTTACTTATAAAATTATAATCTACACCATCAACTTCTCCTTCTCTAGGTAAACGCGTTGTTGACGAAATTGAATAAACATAATCATCAAATGTTAAATGTTGGCGAATACTCCCTTTTCCTACTCCACTAGGACCAGAAAAGACAATTAATTTTCCTTTTTTCATAATTATCCTCTTAATACTAAATTATTCGTTTTTTCTTCTTTAATCGTTGTACTAAAACCATGACCTGGATATACTTTAGTATTTCCAGGTAAAGTATATAAATGCTTTCTTATTCCTTCTTCTAATAAGAATTCATTCCCATAAATTAAATCACTTCGGCCAATACTGTGTCTAAATAAAGTATCACCACTAAAAACAGAATGATCTTTTTTAAAGTATAAACAAATACTATCAAGACTATGTCCACTAATATGGAAAATACTAAAGCCTAAATGTTCATAATTATATTGTTCATATACTTGATATTGACCATGATATTGGTAATATTCATCATCTAAAATTGATAGATTACTATCAGGATCGCGCAAGAAACTTTGTTCTTTACTACCAACAATCACTTGCGCATCCGGAAAGATAGCTTTAATATCATTTAACCCACCAATATGATCATAATGAGTGTGGGTTAATAATATATATTCAATAATTAAATTATTCTCAACACAATAATCTATTATTTTTTGTGGATTAACTCCGGCATCAATTAAACATATGTGGTCATTTGTATTAATTAAATAACAATTAGTTCTCAATGGCCCCAGAATGAATCTTTTGATTATCTTCATATAACTTCCTAACCACTTCCATTACATTTTTATTTTTTCTTAATACTGTTTTAATTTCTTCAACTTCATCTTTATTATGTACCAAGATGGTGATTTCTCCAATAGCTTGCGTTTCATCAATATCACATTTAAATAATGATTTAATTACATTAAACCCTAAGTTAGCAATATTATCTAATACACTAGCTAGCGCTCGTGGTTGGTCTTCTAAAATGATACGTAACGTCAAACGATACTCATCATTTTTAGCTAGACTCGTCCATGCTGCTTGGTGAGAATTATTTAATATTTGGTGACATCCTTCTCGATGGATAATATAATGATCATTTAATCCATATTCACAAGCACAAATAGTATCACCAGGAATTGGATTACATTTTCGACATAGTTGATAACTTTCATATTCAACATCTTCAATGATGATATTATTTATAATTTCATCATTGATATCATTGCTAAGCAAGATTTGTTTTAATTTTGATAATTTAATTTCACCAATTCCTAATTCATATAGAAATTGATCAACATTAAATATACCATATTTACTAGCTAAGCTTTGAATAAACTCATTATTATCACGATCAACTAGTTCTTGAATGGCTAATTCATGTCCTAATTGAACTAAAATATTCATTCCTTGCACTTGTAAGTCAGCACGTTCTACATCATTAAAATACCTACGTAAACTATCTTTAGCTCGATGGGTTTTTACTCTTGTTAAACTATCAACTTCAGGTTCAGCAATATCTGATGTAATAATATTAACAACATCACCCATGTGAAGTTGATAATATAAACTTACATAACTACCATTAACCTGTGCATGTAGGGCATTTAACCCCACTTTAGTATGAATATAAAAAGCAAAGTCGAGTGCACAACTTCCTTCTGGAAGTTCTACAACATCTCCTTTGGGAGTGTAGACAATAATTGACTGTCCAAAAAAGTCATTTTTCAGTGATTCCACAAATTTTTCTGACTTACTATCACTAAGTGCATCAACTACTTGACGGAAATTTTGTAATTGTAAGTCTACATTATTTTGAGGTGATTCATCATCTAAATTTTCTTTATACATCCAATGGCTGGCTACTCCGTACTCAGCCATTTGGTCCATTTCTTTAGTTCTTATTTGAAATTCAATTCTTCTTCCATCATCTTTATTGCCATAATATACTGTTGTATGGATCGATTGATACATATTATGTTTAGGTGTTGGAATATAATCTTTAAAACTTAAAGGGATTGGTTTAAAATTATTATGAATTAGCCCTAAAACTCGATAACAATCATTTAATTCTTTAACAACAATTCTAAAACCAAATAAATCATTTAATTCTTCAAAAGCTTTATGTTTTTTCTTCATACTTTGATAAATACTATAAATATGTTTAGTACGACCATAAACCTTAGCTTCTAACCCTTCTATTTCTAAAAGGGTTTTTACTTCATTAGTTACTTTTTCAACAAACGCATCACGTTCTGAGCGTTTCATATCAATTTTTTCAGCAATCTCATTATAGGCTGGTTTATTAATGATTTTAAATGATAAATCTTCTAGTTCCCATTTGATTTTATACATTCCTAAACGGTGAGCAATAGGAGCATAAATATCTAACGTTTCTTTAGCAATACGTTTTTGTTTATTTTCATTCATAAAGCTAATTGTTTGCATGTTATGCAAACGATCGGCTAACTTAACGATAATAACCCTTACATCTTTAGCACTAGCAACTATTACTTTACGTTGATTTTCAGCAATTAATTGTTCACTACTTAATGTTGGCATATTATCCAATTTTGTTACACCTTCAACGATATTAGCAATATCATCGCCAAACAATTCACTAATCTCATCTAATGTAATATCAGTATCTTCTACAACATCATGAAGTAGACCGGCAATAATAACATTAGTTGGTAATTTTTGTTCTGCTAAAATTAATGCTACATTAAGTGGATGAATTATATAAGGTTCTCCACTTTTGCGCATCTGCCCTGAATGGGCAGTTTGCGCATAAAGATATGCTTTATGAATTGCATCACATTCATGGGGATTTAAGTATTCTCGGACAGCATTATTTAAATCTTCATATGTTACACTACTTGCTTTATTAGCCATATTAATATGTAATTAATGAGCGAACAGTATATTGTTCACCAATACGTTCTCGACCTTTTAAATCTAATAATTCAATAATAAATGCTAAACCAACTACTTCTCCACCTGATTGTTCAACTAAATCAATCGTAGCTGTCATTGTCCCCCCTGTTGCTAGTAAGTCATCGATAATTAAGACTTTACTTCCAGGTTTAATGTCACCTTTATGAATCGTTAAAGTATCTGTTCCATATTCTAAATCATATGTAGCACTAATCACTTCACGAGGTAATTTATTAGGTTTTCTTACAGGTACAAACCCTATTCCTAGGTTGGTAGCAACAGGACAACCAACAATAAATCCACGTGCTTCAGGTCCAACAATAACATCAGCTCCTAGTTCTTGAGCAAATTTAGTAATTTCATCAACGACATAACGATAAGCTTTACCATTGGCCATTAATGGTGTAATATCACGAAACATGATTCCTGGTTTTGGATAATCTTTTACATCTGCTATATATTGTTTTAAATCCATCATTCTCCTCTTATAACCCTAATTGGTTAATCATTTCATTATATAATTTTTCATTAACTTCTTTAGCTAAAGCTAATGTTGGTTGTTTAACTGATACATAAACTTTTAGTTTTGGTTCAGTTCCACTAGGGCGTAATACCACCCAACCAACATTAGGCAAAATATATTTAACTACATCACTAGTAGGTAAATCACCTTGTGGTGTTGTATAATCTATTATTTCACTAACTTCATATCCGGCAATTTTATCCCAATTAATGCTCCGAGCTTGTTTCATGGCATTGATGATTTTGTCCATTCCACCTGGACCATCAAAACTTAACGAATAAGTTACTTCATCATAGAATCCATATTGTTCATATAATTGTTCTAGTCTTTGGCCTAAAGTCATATTTTGTTCTTTATAATATGCTGCCATCTCAGCTATTAAAATTGCTGATTGGATAGCATCTTTATCTCTGACTATTGGTTTAATTAAATAACCATAACTTTCTTCATACCCAAAGAAGTATTTACTAGGATCATCAAGTAAGGCAATTTGTTCACCAATAAATTTAAATCCTGTTAATAATTCTTTAACACTAATACCTTTATCTTTAGCAATACTTGCTCCCATTTCACCAGTTACAATAGTTTTATATAATATTTTGTCTTTAATGTCTTTTTGATGATTTAATAAATAATCAATCATTAAGGTACCAATTTGATTACCACTAAGTGGTAGGTATTCACTACCTTCTTTATACATAACTCCTAAGCGATCAGCGTCAGGATCATTAGCAATAATAATATCTGCATTATGTTCTTTTGCATATTTAATGGCTAATTCAAAGGCACGAATATCTTCAGGGTTAGATGTTGGTGTGTTAGGGAAATCTCCATTAGGTTCCATTTGTTCTTCAACACAAATTAACCCATTATACCCAAAGTAGTTAAAACAGCGTGGCATTACTTCATAACTAGTACCATGTTCGGGAGTAAATACTACTTTAATATCTTTATTAATATTAGGCATTAATAATAAATCTTTAATCTCATCTAAATAGTCATCTTCAATTTCATTACCAACATAATTAATTAGATGATAATTGTCTTCATTATAAGTAAAATCAAAGATATCTTCAATATCATTAATAAAACTAATAACTTGATTAGCTTCATCAATATTTAATTGACTACCTGTTTCATTATATACTTTATATCCATTATATTGTTTAGGGTTATGGCTTGCTGTGATCATAATACCAGCATCTAATTGATGGTATCTAATTAAATATGATAATAACGGCGTTGGTTTTACATCATCAAAGATATAACTTTTTATTCCATAAGTTGCTAAAGTTTTTCCACACACTTCACTAAATTCTTTTGAATAATGACGTGAGTCATAACATATGGCAACTCCACATTCTTTGTTTGGATATTTATTTAATAAATATTTTGCTAAACCTTGAGTTGCTTTATTAATTGTATACACATTTAAGCGATTTGTTCCACAACCAAGTAATCCTCTCATCCCGGCTGTACCAAAACTTAAATCTGTACCAAAAGCATCATCAATCATTGCTTGATCCATTAAATCTAATTCGGCTCTTAAATCTGTCGGTAGTTCTTGTTCTTTCCATATTTGATAATCTTTAATCATCATAACTCCTTAACTAGTCTTCTTGTTTAAGGTTAATAAATTTTCGGCGGTCTAATAAACTAATTGGTGAACTAAATTGGTTAGCACCAACTCCTTCTAAAGCTTGATCAATCATATTGATTTGAGCATCTGTATCATCTAAGACGTGTAATACCACAGCTTCTTTACACATTGGTGGTTTGGGTGAACCGTAGCTTAATTCACCATGATGTGATAACACTAAGTGTTTTAACATCAATATCGGTTGTTTATCTAAGTTAAAGTGATTAGCACAAATACTTATGTGCTCATTACTAATTACAATATGACCTAGTAAACTCCCTTCATCAGAATATGTTAACCCAAAATTAGCATACTCATAAATTTTTCCATAGTCATGAAAAATAATAGCTGTATATAATAAATCTCTATCTAAATTATATTGTTTAATATAACCATCACTTAACGCTAACATATTTAATGTATGTTCGCATAATCCCCCAATATAAGCATGATGTATCTTTTTAGCTGCAGGATATGTATAAAACAATTCATTATTAACTACTAATTGTTCTAATAGTATTTGGTAATTAGGTTCATTAATTTGTTTAATATATGTTAATAATTCACTTTTTAATTGGTCAGGGTGTTTCTTACTTTTAGGATAAAAATCAAAAAAGTTATTAGGAACTTTAACTTTATTAATTACTTTATTTTTTCCACTACCTTCAATATCAACAAAATCACCTAATGCCCAATTTTTTGTATCAACATTAAAACTAATTTCTTCTAATTGGTCATTACGTAGTTCATAATGGTATGAACTATGTTGCTTATACATATTATAAATTAAATAAACCATATTCCTCCTACTGGATAATAATTAATTCAATAATTACTAAAACAATTAATAAAAAGATTAAACAGAATTGATATGCTTCGATTAAACGTTTGGGTTTAATATTTACCATTGCAGAAACAATTAAGAAACTAATTGGTGAAATCGTAATTAATAGTGATCCAATCATTACGACATTACTAACAATCGTTGGATCTAAACCTAGTTTGGCTAATTCCATATAGTTAAGCACAAATGGATTAACTAAAATCGTATTAATAAATAAAGCAATTGAACGTGGACTGTGATTTAGCGTATCAACAATTGTTTGTGTAATTGATGTATTAAAGTTACCTACATTAATACTAGATTGCACTTCTAACAATTCTAATACCAATCCCATAACCATTGCTAAGGCAATAATTCCATTATTTTTTAAACCCAAACGTTTAGGTAGTTCATAATGTTCTTCTAATTCTGGCAAATCTAAGAACATAAAGATTACACCGTTAAAGACTATTAACACAACAATTTGAATTAGAATTAATAATGCTTGATTAATACTAGTAACATAATTTCCTAATGTTAAAATAATAATATTAATAATTACCATCATTATTGATAATAAGTATGGATGCTTATTATCAATATCTTCAACATTCTCCTTAGCTTCATGTTTTTTAGTATTAGACATAATCGTAATACAACTAAGTGCTGCAAACACACTAACATTCACCACGGTAATTAATCGAAATTGGCGTGATAAGAAGATTAACATCACAATAAAAATACTGCTACTAGCTAATAGAATTTGATAATTATCTTTAACTATTGAAGATAAATTGTATTCTTGTTCATAGTTTGTTGATAAGATTAATAATATAAAACCTAGCGCAACAACAAATAATAAACCAATAATAAAAACATTAAATAAAGTACTATTATTAGTTAATGGTAGATAATGGATATATGTTGATAGTAATGTCGCAACAAAAATAATAAACATCGAAAATAAACGTGATAAGTTAAGTAAACGACTAACTAAAAATAGCAATAAGACATTAATAATATAGTATGGCGTTACTTGCACTAAACTAACTAAAAATAGCGCAACATAACGCATCTCATTAATCGGGAATAATGTTACCAACAAGTTAGTAAAGTTATAACCAATTTCACTACGGATAATACGGTTAAATGCCCAGTAAATAACATTAATTAATACTAGTAATAATGGTAAATATAAATACTTAGTATAATTAACTGTTAATAACGAACTAATTAACACTCGATAATCTAACAATAAATAAATGATTAACAGCATTCCATAAATTAAGCTTGCCTTTAAGACGCTCTTCGTTCTAAACAAAGTAACTAAGAAGAGAATAAAAGCAATAATTGTTACTAAAAACATATATCTCCTTAAATTGCTATTTCACGTTCTACATACTGAATATGATTTTTCTCATTATTTTTATTTAACATCATTAAAATATTTAATACTCCAATACGACCAACTCCCATTAAGATTGCCATTAAAAAGACTGAGAATTGATCAAACTGTGCTAAAGCACCTGTTGAAAATCCAGTTGTTGTAAATCCACTTACAACATCAAACCAAATATTTGCAATATTAATATCAGGATTAATACAACTAATAATCATGGTAACAATTCCTGAAATACTAATAAATAATAAAATTAAAACTAACGATAATTTAACTGTTTTATCAGGAACTTTACGATTATAAATAATTACATCATCTTGTCCTTTGAATAGTGATTTTAAATAACGCCAGAAAATATAGATAGCATTAGTTTTAATTCCCCCACAAGCACTAGATGGTGCTCCACCAATTAACATAAAAATACTTTGAATAAATAATGTTAACGGTAGCCAAGTATTAATATCTTTAAATAAGTTTAACCCGACAGATTTAGTCGATAAAGACACATACATTCCTGCATTAATCTTTTCAAACCAACCATAACCTGCCATCGCATTATTAAACTCAAGTGTAATAAAGACAAAGGCAAAAGCTAGTGTGGTTACAACATTTACGATTAATGAAATTTTCGTAAATGTTGAAAAACGGTATTTTAAACCAGCTTTTTTAGCGTGAATATAACCTTTTAAATCTAAAATAACTGGATAACCTATAAAACTAAAAATCATTAGGGCACTACATGTCCACATGGCAATATAATCACCATTAATGATTGTAGAATCATAAAATCCACTTCCACTAATCCCTGAAGAAGATAAGAATAAAGCATTCATTAATCGATCTAAACGATTAGGAAATAAATCTCCCATACGAATATATAAAATAATTGTTCCAACTAATTCAATAATCAAGAAATACTTAATTACATTCTTAACAATGTAAGATAAATCAATAGCACTTGATTGATTATAATCAAGACGTGCCATATTCGAAGCTTTGAAATTTAATTTACCACCAAATAATAGGATAATCATGGTGTTAAACAAAATAATTCCTACCCCACCAATATTAAATAGCACAATCATTACAATCCAACCTAAATAATTATAAGTGGTTGTATAATCAACAACTGTAAGTCCTGTAGTAGCAATTGAACTATTCGACATAAAGAACGCTTCTAGCCACGACACGCTATGATCTGGTTTTAAAAATATATCCCAATGTAATAACCATGTTCCAATTAAAATTGAAGCTATATAAAATAATACTAATTTTAAGATATTGTGAGTTTTAAAATATCGACTTGTTTTTAATTGTGGTTTTAACATAATGATTCTAAATGTTTAGTCAAAATCTCATTTGCTAATTTTGGACTAACTTGTCCATTAGATATTTTCATTAACTCACCAACAAAGAATCCGTATGCTGATTTTTTACCTTCTTTATATAACTCTAGAGTTTCAGGATTACTGGCCACTACTTCTTTTACCCAATTAGTGATAGTATCAACATTAGTAATTTGTTCTAAATTATTATCACTAATAATTTGGCTAACACTATTTTTTGTTTCTAGCATCATTGGAATTATTTCTTTAACATGTTTAGAACTAATTTTATCTTGTGATAAATATTGATCTAGTTCAATAAATTGTTGCGGATTAATATTAACTTGATCAAATCCTTTTTTCGCTTTATTTAAATATTCGTTAACATTAACAGTTAAGTAATTAAACATTTGTTTTGGATTTAAGTTTTGGTCAATACACGCAAAGAAGAATTGACACATCGCTTTGTCTTGCATTAATATACCAACTTCTTTTTCGTTAAAGCCAAAGTCTGCTAACTTCGCTTTAATTTCTTCAGGCATGGCAGGCATTTTTGCTTTAACTTGATTAATATCTTCATCTGTTAAATGAATCCAAGGTAAGTCCGGTTCTGGGAAGTAACGATAATCTGTATTACTTTCTTTAATACGCATAATTTCAACATCTTTAGTTTGTTCATTAAAACGTTTAGTCGCTTGTAATACTTTACCACCTGTATTATATGCTTTAATTTGGCGCGCCACTTCTTTATCAATAGCAATTTCAACATTTTTAAATGAGTTTAAGTTTTTAATCTCTACTTTTGGATTATAACCATCATAACCATAAGGGCGCACACTCACGTTAACATCAACACGTAAACTTCCTTCTTCCATCTTACAATCACTAGCATCTAAATATAATAAAATTTCTTTTAATTTATTTAAATACTCATGAGCTTCTTTCCCATTACGCATATCAGGAGCTGAAACTATTTCAACTAACGGAACTCCACAACGGTTAAAGTCTAATTTAGTTACTCCTGCTTGATCATGGAATGATTTAGCAGTATCTTCTTCCATATGCATAAAATCAATATTAATGATTTTTCCACTATCTAAAACAATTTGTCCATGACGACCAATTGGCGTTTCTTGTTGGGTAATTTGATATCCTTTTGGATTATCTGCATAAAAATAGTTTTTACGATCCCAATGCATATCTTTCGTAACTTCCATCCCTAAACCTAAAGCAACTAACATTGCTTTATCTAAAACTTCTGGATTAAATCTTGGTAACGTTCCAGGCAATCCTAAATCAATTGGATGAATATTAGTGTTGGGAGGTTGTTTAATATCATTTAAACTAGGTGAAAAGATTTTATGTTTAGTGTTAAGCTCAACGTGCACTTCCACACCGACAATGGTTTCGTAATTAAACATCACTACCTCCTTCTAAATTATTAGCTACTTGATATAACACTGCTTCTTGATATTTATTAGCCATTAATTGCATCCCAATAAATCGCCCATCATTAGCAGTCCCGATTGGAATATTAAGACTTGGAAAACCAACTAAGTTAGCTGGAATTATAAACTCATCAGACAAGTAATTATCCATGTCTGACATACCTTTATTAGCATCAAAGGCTAATTGTGGTGTAGTTGGTCCAATAATACAATCAACTAGATCAAATACTTGATCAAATTGCTCGCACATTAATTGACGTAATTGTTGTGCTTTTTTAAAGTATTTAATACTATGTTCACTACTTAACATATAAGTACCAATAATCAAACGTTTTTTAACTTCTGTTCCAAAGTGACTTCTTACCGCTTCATATGTTGGATTAGCATCATCCATTTTTAATCCAAAACGCATACCATCATAACGATTTAAATTACTACTACCTTCTGCATACGCTAAAGTAATGTATAAACTAAAACTATATTTAGTTAACGGTACATCAACATCAATAATTTCAGCACCTAAAGATTTTAATTGATCAATTTTATTTTCGATTGCACTTTTAATTTCTTCATCAATCCCTGATTCTAACCATTTACGCATAACCCCAATTTTCATACCTCTAATTGGTTGATTAAATGTTTTTAAAGCATCAAAGCCTTCAGGCACAAAGTTAGTTTGATCTTTATAATCATTACTAGCTAATGTATTAAGTAAAGATGCGTTTTCATATAAATCACTAGTCATTGGTCCGATTGTATCAAAACTAGAAGCAAAAGCAATAGTTCCATATTTTGATACTAAACCATATGTTGGTTTTAAACCATAAATTCCATTAAAAGCAGCTGGTTGACGTATGCTTCCACCAGTATCAGTTCCGGTTGCAAAAGGAACTAATCCCTTAGCAATCGCATAAGCACTACCTCCACTACTTCCTCCAGAAATATATTGATCACCTAAGACATTATCAACTGGCCCAAAGAAACTCGTTTTAGTCGTAGAACCCATGGCATATTCATCTAAGTTAGTTGATCCTACAATGCTATACCCATCTTTAATCAAATTATCTATGATTGTTGCATTATAACAACTTTGATAATTTAATAACATTTCACTAGCCATTGTGGCTGGCATCATTGTATTATTGTGAATATCTTTAATTAAAATATATTTACCTTCAGTATTATCACTTGCTTGATCAAAGACACTAGTAATACTATTTCCTGGATTAGTAGATAAAACTTCAATTATCTCACTAGCTTTTTTATTAGCAAAATCATTACGCTTCATCATTACCCTCCACTTTTTTAACTACAACGTATTCACCATCAAAATCATTTAACACACCAGTAACTTCACTAGCACTTACACCATCATCTTCGAACTGATTATAAACATTAGATAATTTTTCATTACCCATAATTTTACGATCACAATCAGTATCGATTGCTAACATCTCATCTAAACTTTTAGTTATTTCTTCGATTGAATCACCGATCTCTTCAATTTCTTTATCTGTTAAATCTAATTTAATGTTTCCAGCTAAGTGTTTAATCTCTTCTTTACTTATACGCATCTTACCCCTTATTAACAACCTTGTTGATTGTTGAACCATTTTTTGTTAAACTTGCTATCGCTTCACCACTACTACTAACCACTTCAACAGTAGTATAAGCATTAATGTTAACCGGTCCTTTTAATTCTTTTTCTATAAAATTAATTATGGCATTCCCTTCAATTTTTGAAACTGTTGGGAAGATTACACTAATGTTAATCTTAGTTAATTTATTGTTATTATAAAAACCAACACAACTAAGATTAACATTATTTCCAAAATATGCATTTAAATCATTTTTTAAAGTTTGAACTTTATTATTAACATCTAAATCTTTGGTAATCCCTGCTTCATCTAAAAACGGTACATACTCTTGATTAACTTCGACTAACTTTTGAATATTTTGATCATTAGTATCTAAATAACCACTAGCAATAAATGCCCCTGGAACTACCGGATTAGTACTTTGTTGATAGAAACCAAAAAAGATTGGTAGTTTATCATAGCCTTCTCTACTTCTAACTACTTCAGCAATTTGGTTAGCAATAATTTTCCCATCATGTTCTAAGAACTTATTCATATCTGGTTTAAATTCGCTATCAGTTGTATGTGGTGATAAATCCACACCTACTCCGACACCAATTGCTTTAATTGTTTTCTGATCACCAGATTGCTGATAAAAATCTTGTTCAAGTAAAGTTGTTACATAATTTAAGTTAGTATTAGGATCATCTGTAATTTGTGGATTTAATCCAACATTTTTTGCTTCAGGATCAGTTTTCAATAATTCTTGATATGCTTCATCACTTAATTTGTGACTAAGTAAATTAGTTGCATCTTTTGCTGTTAAAATTTCTCCTTGTTGATAATAGTAATCCGTGGAAATTTTAGTAGCTGATAAATCAAGCAAATCAAGTTCCATATTATCTAAGGTGAAGTATGTATCACTTTTTACCGTAATTCCTCTAATTGGACTTGAGTTAATAGGTAATTGCATTTTAAATGGTGCATCTGTACTAATATCAACTTGTTTAACACTCTGACCTTGTTGATTAATCGTTTGTGGCGATTGATTACAACTACTCATACTAAATACTACCATTATCAATAATAATATTTTTTTCATATCACTCCTAAGCAAGCATTGCTAACAATTCATCTTCTTCAATTACTTTTATTCTTAAAGCTTTAGCTTGATCAAATTTAGAACCAGGATTCTGACCACAAATTACTAAATCTGTATTCTTACTAACACTACTACTAACCTTAGCACCCATTGCTTCTAATTGTTTTTTCAAATCACTACGTTTGTAATGACTAAGAGTTCCAGTTAAAACAATTGTTTTACCACTAAAGATAGAATCAATTGTTTCAACAATTGGTTCATCATTTTTTAACCCAAACTCATTAACCATTATTAAGATATTACTTTTATTTACTTCTTCACTTAAGTAATCTAAAATACTTTTAGCGATTATATCTCCAACTTGGGGAATATTGATTAAAGTCTCATAATCAACATTAACAAAGTCAGTTAAAGTCTTAACTACTTTCATAATTTCTTTAGCAGTTTCTAAACCAACATGTTTAATTCCAATTCCAAATATAAAATTACTAGGATTAACACTTAATGATTTATTAATACTATTTAAAGCATTGTTTACTGATTTATCTTTAAATCCTTCTAGTTCATATAAATCATCACTAGTTAATCGATAAATGTCAACATACTCTTTAACTTTTCCTAACTCAATTAATTTTATGATTGTCTTTTCACCTAACCCATCGATATTTAATGCGTTACGACTAATAAAATGCACTAAGCCTTCTTCATGACGGGCAGCACAATTAACATTAGGACAATAGTGATCAGCATCTACTTTTATAAGTTCTGTATGACAAACCGGACAAGTAGTTGGCATAATGTAGGGTTGTTGATCTTTTCTCTCACTCATTACGACATGCTCTACCCGCGGAATGACATCTCCAGCTTTGATAATCTCAACTTGATCACCAATTCGAATATCTTTTTCTTGAATATAATTTAAGTTATGTAATGTGGCACGACTAATGACACTCCCCATTAAATATGTTGGTGTTAATATCGCATTCGGCGTGATCTTACCACTACGCCCTACGGTTAGTAAAATATCTTCAAGTGTTGTTGTGGCACTACTAGATTTAAATTTATAAGCAGTAGCCCAACGCGGATACTTACTAGTATTTCCTAATTGCTCTTGTAATTTATATTCATTTACTTTAATGACGATTCCATCAATTTCATAATCTAAGGTTTCTCGCATGTTTGTAATAGCATTGATGTAGTGAATAACTTCATCAATACTATTACATAATTTTAATTGTTCATTTGTTCTAAACCCTAATTGTTTTAAATATTGCATTGCTTCATAGTAAGTATCAAACCCATAATCATGAGCATTAACTAAACCATAACAAAATACATCTAACTTACGTTCTTTAGCAACATTACTATCTAATTGTCTAATTGTTCCTGAAGCTAAGTTTCTTGGGTTCTTGTATTCTTTATCGGATAACTCATTTACTTTTAAAAAGTTAGCTTTTGAAATATAAACTTCTCCGCGGACAATCATAGGTTGTTCTACTTGTTTTGGTAAGTCTTTAATTGTTAAGACATTATGTGTTACATTTTCTCCAATCTTACCATCACCACGAGTAACAGCTTTAGTTAAATGTGGTGTGTATTCTAAACTAATTGCTAGTCCATCAATCTTTAATTCACAGACATAACTATAGCCACCTTTAACGCTATCTTTAATGCGTTGATCGAAGTTTCTTAACTCTTCTTCGTTAAAAACATTATCTAAACTTATCATTGGAGGATTAAGGGTTTCTTTAACGAAACGTTGGTCAATAAATCCACCAACTTTTTGCGTTGGTGAATTTAAACGTTTAAATTGCGGGAATTCTTCTTCTAAGTCCCGCAATTCTCTAAGTAATTGATCAAATTCATAGTCTGATGTTAATGATTCATTCAATTGATAATAATGATAATTATACTTATCAATTAACTCATATAATTCAGCCATTCTTGAATCCATAGTCCCCCTTGAAAATCTATAAATATTATACCATTTTCAACAAAATATATGTATATAACAAAAAACAGTCCAAATCTTAATTTTGGACTGTTTTCACCTTTATTTTTAGGGCTTTTTACGATTTCGTGGAATCATTTTTGAATAATGGGGTAATTCTGGTAAAATATGGGTATTTTTATCAAATTTATCGAAGTTTTCAATAAATTCTATAACTTGATTAGTTAATACACTCGGAGTTGAAGCTCCAGAGCTTACTCCAACCTTATTAACTTCATCATTTAATAACCAATTGATATCTAATTTAGTGATATCTGAGATTAAATATGCTTTAGTCTTGGCTTTTTCTTCACAAACACTAACGAGTTTGTGAGAATTGTTACTTTTTTCGTCCCCAACAACGATACATAAATCACAATCCTTCGCTTCCTTCACTATCGCTTCTTGGCGCTCTTGAGTTGCACTACAAATTTCATTAATCACTTCTAGATTAGGAAATAACGATTGGGCTTGCTTAACTAAATCATTAACATCCCACATACTCATCGTCGTTTGATTAGTTATACATAACTTATCATTAGCCAAAATATCAACCAAAGCATTTAGTTCTTCACTATCTTCGACTAGATGGATATGATGAGGATCTATCCCCAATACTCCTTCTGGTTCAGGGTGATTATGTTTACCAATATAAATAATATCATAACCCTTATCAATCTTTTCTTGAATGATGTGATGTGTTTTATACACATCACTACAAGTAGCATCGACTACATTAAGGCCTTTATTTTTTGCCTCATTAATTAAATGATAATCAATACCATGGGCTGTAATTATTACTGTCCCATGATCAACTTGATCTAGGATTTCTTTACGACTATTTCCGGTTAAAGTAATTACTCCTGCTTCACTAAACGCTTTAGTAATATTTTTGTTATGGACAATTTGTCCTAAAATATAGATTGGTCGAGGCATTGTGTCATCACTAATCACATCATTAACAATATGCATAGCTTTAACAACACCATGACAAAAACCTCGTGGAATAATTTTTTTAACTTCCATATTACTCCTTACGAATTAAATCTTTTAATTCATCAATATCTAATAATTCTAAGCTTGTAATTTTACTAGATAATAAATTTTGACTTAAAGCTGTTTTACTAGCTTGAATATCCATAATTCGATCTTCAATCGTATCCAATGTAATTAAACGTTTAACATAAACATCTTTTTGTTGACCAATACGATGAGCTCGGTCTGCAGCTTGATTCTCAACACTTTTGTTCCACCACGGATCAACTAATACAACGTGATTGGCGCTAGTTAAGTTTAATCCCGTTCCTCCTGCTTTAAGACTTACAAAAAAGACATTATGTCCTGCATCAGTACCAAAGGCTTTAACCATACGATGACGCTCTTCTTTACTAGTTTTACCTGTCAAAGTAAAGTAATTTATACCAAGTTTATCCATTTCAACTTGCACAATATCTAGCATTTTAACAAATTGCGAGAATACTAACACTTTTTCATTACGCTCTACACATTCCAAAATAATGCTAACCAACGATTTTATTTTCTCTCCACTAGGATAAGTTGGTTCAATTAAACGGGGATCAATTGCAATCTGACGAAGGCGCATAATCATCGATAATAATTCTACTTTGGATAAGTGATTATTAACTGCAATTTCTTGTTGGTAACGTTGAATGTATTGTTGATATAAATTAGCTTGTTCTTGATTCATCGTATTATATACAATTTCCTCTAATTTTGAAGGAAGTGCGTCTAATACATCTTTTTTTAAACGGCGAATAATAAACGGTGCTGTTAATTTTTTAAGTACACGTAAACGACTATCATCATTATATGTCATAATTGGATGTTCAAAGAAACGATAGAAACTTCGATAATTACCTAGATATCCAGGAATAATAAAGTTAATTATCGACCATAAGTCTTTAACTCCATTTTCAATTGGTGTTCCCGTTAAAGCTAAAAGATGTTTAGCTTTAATGGAAGTAATTGCTTTATAATTTTGCGTATTAAAGTTCTTGATGAATTGCGCTTCATCAAGAATAAATAAATCAAAATTATATTTTTCATATAATTCTAAATCACGTTTCATTAAATCATAACTTGTTAAGATAATATCATAATCAAAAATTTTATCTAATATCTTACGACGTTGATTAGCTTCTCCTACCACTAATACTGTTTTAGCATTAGGTAAAAAACGTTTAATCTCTTCTGCCCAGTTATAAACTAGTGAAGTTGGTGCTGTCACCAATACTTTTTTGTTTTCTTTTATAAAATAACTAGAAATAGCCAATGCTTGGATAGTTTTTCCTAATCCCATTTCATCAGCTAATATTGCACCATAACCATGTTTTAATAAAGAAAGAATGTAACTAATTCCTTCTACTTGGTAATCACGCAATTGGCAATCAATGTATTTACCAGGATTAAAATCTTCAACTTTAAAATCTTTAATGCGTTTTAGTTGTGATAGAACATTTTGTGAAAAATGAAATTGGACGTCTTTAAACGCACTTCCAATATTTTCTAATAAAAATAATTTAGTCGGAGGTAATTCAATATTATCTAATTCTAGATTATCAATTGATAAGAATTGACACAATTGTAATAAATCATTAAATGCATTATTGTTTAAATTAACGATTTTATTGTTAAGTTTAACGACTGGGTTACGACCATTTACTTTTTTGAGTAAAGTAGATATTTCATTTTTCGTTAACCCATCAATATTAACATCTAAAATTAATGAGCGATCATCTTCATCAACTTCAATATCAACATGTTCTACATCAATTACTGTAATATCATCAAAACTCGAAGTCGTACTAACATTACTAGTTAATGCTTTGATGATGTCTAAATAATGACTAAATAAGTAGTAAATATCTTCTACTTTTTTAATAATTAAACTATCTTCTTCTCGAACTGAAATTCTAGATAAAAGTTGATAAATTTTAATTAATTTCATATAGTCAATTGGTTTAGTAAAGTCATTTTCATGCAAGTAAATTAATTGTGGCATATGAATAATTACATTATCATCTTGATAGTCACAATTTAATTCAATATCTTCATAACCTAAAGACGAAAAATCATAATTTAAGTTTTCATCAATATTAATTTTCTCACTAATAACACTTTCAACAAATATTTTAAAACGTAAATACTCCTTGATATCTAATTGTAGGTTTTGGTAAAATAGCATTTCTAATAATTGTTGTAATAACGGATCTGGATTTAAAAAGTAATTTAATTCATTCCCAATTAACCACACAAAACAATTACCACAACGACTAATATCTTTAAATTCAGAGATTAACTTCATTTTAACTAAATCACCTGATTGGCGAACACTTAATGTAAATGGGTGATCTGATGGTTGCAAGGAAATATGACGATAATCTTTATTTTTAAATGTTAGATTAACTTCAATATTATTATCAAATAACATAAAGTATAAATCTGGATCAAGTATTAATTGCGATTTATCTTCACCAAGTAAGTCTAGATTAACTTTTAAGACACGGATAATTTCTTGACTAATTGGTGTAAACAACGATTGATCATGAATAATTTCACTAGACCCTGAATAAGTTCTACTACCTTTAGTCTTAAACAACTCAATAAATACTTTCAAATCATCAATCAAGTAACTAGGAGAATATTTTTTGTTAATATAAAAAGAGACAACAAATTTGTCATCTTCAAAACTAATATGTGGCGTAATTCGCGACATATTAGTTTCAATTAATGAAGATAATTGTGTTTGATATTGATCAATCACATCAATAAGGACCGGACTAGGTTCTGTTGAATTTAGTTTTTCAACACTAATATCATCAAAACTATATGGTTGTAAATAATTAATCAAAGTTGCCATATGACGACAATTTTCTTTAGTTACATTATACTCATCACAATCACAACTACGTTCCCCACTTAAAGTGGCATGTTCACCTTTTAACATAATGTTAATTTTGGTATGATAATTTTTATTACCGCAAATAAGATCAGCAGTTATACTTTTTTCATCAGTAAACTTATCAATCGTAACATCTAGAATATCAATGTCACAATTTTCTAATAACCTAATCCCATCTTGATATGTTTGTTCTTTAAAAAAAGCACTTTTAATTACGTCTAAATCAAATAAAGCCATGTATTGCTCCTAAATACTCGCCACAGTCAAGTAAATGACTTGCGCAATCTCTTCAGGTTTAGCTCCTCTTGATAAGTCATTTACTGGTTGACTTGCTCCTTGAATAATTGGTCCAATTGCTTTATATCCACCCAGATATTGAGCAATTTTATAACCAATATTCCCACTATTTAAATCCGGAAAGATAAAAGTATTGATAGCCAAACTATTACTTTTACCTATTTTTTTCTTTCTTACTTCGATATCATATGCTGCATCAAATTGAATTTCACCACAAACACTATCAGCTAATTGTGGATAAGTGGAATTAAATTTAGTTAACGCTTGTTTAATAAATTCAATGCTATCTCCACTTCCACTACCTAAAGTTGAATAACTAAGTAGTGCTATATTAGGTGTTATCCCTAATTTAGAAGCAGATTGATATGTATCATAAATTAAATTAACATATCCGTCAACATCATAATCAATATTTAGTGCACAATCACTAAATATTAAATTCTCTTCACCTTTTATTAATAACATATATGAAGAAATTAATTTTCCTTCTTCTTTTGCTTTTATTAACTTTAACATAGGTGATAAGATTTCTTTGGTTGGATAACTACTACCACCAACTACACAATCAACATAGTTAGCTTTAAGCAACATCATCGCAAAACTAGGAGCATGGATGCTCCATTCAATTAGGAATTCACGACTAATTGATTTCTTAAAGCCTTTCGTTTTGGACAACACATTATCAATGACTGTATCACATACAAACGGTTGTAATACTTTAACATTAATACTTTCATCATATCGATAATGAGCTAACTTTTCTTCTATAATATCAATTGCTCCTAAAAGGACAATATCCATATTTTTTAAATATTTCAAAGCTTCAAGAATACGTTCATCTTCTCCATCTGGTATACAAACAATCGGATGATTGTCTTGATATTGAGTATTAATTTTTTCGATCATTTTATCCATTAATGTATTCATATCCATTCCTATAAATTATTTCAATTCATCAAAAGTTTTAAAAGAAGATTTACACACTTCTTCTAGTGCATCTATACCATAAGTATCTTTGAATTTTTGGGCAGTTTCTTTTACATTACCACCTAATTCAATATCAACTAAAGGATATTTTTTAGAAATGTTAAGCATTTCTAATAGATAAATTCCTCTTGCTAAAATACTAGCTAAAGCTACACATAAATAATTTGAATCAGCTTTATTTTCTAAAACTAAATCACTAGGCCACTCTAAATTAAATTTTTTAGAATATTTTTTAAAAGCTGCTTCGGTTGTAAATAAATCAATAACTGTTGTATCTTCCAAATCAAAAATATTTTTGTTATGGTATACAACTTTTTGTTCAATAGCATTTAACGGTTCTTGCATTTGATGATCATAAACTAACGTATATTTATAATCACAAATATCGCCGATTGTTTTACAAATTTGTAATATCTTTTTACTTTTTAATCTTTTAGAATCACGAATATCAATAAAAGATCTTGATAACTTTTTAATTGATTCTTTTGTTAATTTAACACTAACATATACTGTTGGTCCAAAGAAGTCTCCTACCCCAACTTCATCACAGCCAACATATCCTTCTTCACCACAATTAAGAATTAATTCTTCATAAAAATCTTCTTCAGCATCTCCTGTAATACTAACAGTATTATTGTTATATACTAGCACGCGTGTATCTACTTCAGGGAAATAATAATGATGCGCAACCCATGACTCTTGTGGCGGTTGACGATATTCTTCTAAGTTAGAATACTTAGAAAAGTGTAAATCCATTTTCTTCGTTAGTGTTAAATTGAGCATAAAATCTCCTTTTTTTGTTTATTATATATTATAACACAATATGTAATAAATACAAAAGAAGTCAAGAAAAATTGTATAATTTGAATATATGAGTTATAACTATAAAAAGGAGATTTATGCAAAATTTTATTGTATTTTCGTTATTTTTCATATTAGCGGGAATTACATCTTATAGTGCGATGCAATTATCTAATGCTAGTGAAAAATTTGAGCAATATTCTAAATTACCACCGATATTAATTGGGGCCATATTAGCTGTCGCAACTTCACTTCCTGAATTTGCTACAAGTTTAACAAGTAACTTAATATTACACCAACCAACAACAACAGCGGCTAACCCCATTGGTAGTAACATGTTTAATATTGTTATCTTAGCTTTAATGAATATTATTTTTTATAAAAAAACTGTTAACTATTACCTAAAAAACAATAATAATGTTTTTAACACAATTGTTATTATCATGTATTTATTAACTTTTACAGTAGCATTAACACCTACTACTTCTCCAGCATATCAATATATGTATATTGGTAATGTCAATATTATTACTATTATCTTTATCTTATTATATTGTTTAGGATTAAAATTATCTAAAGATATGGATCAAGAAGAACAAACACATGAAAACAACCCCCAAGAATTAAGAAAAGCGATTATTCGCTTTGCTATCTACTCTGTAGTTGTTATTGTAAGTAGTTATTTCTTATCATTAGTAGCTGATAAAATTATTGCCATTACAGGTCTTGCTTCAGGATTCGTCGGAGCTGTATTCTTAGGTATAGCAACATCACTTCCAGAATTAATCAGTGCATTCTTGTTATGTAAACATGGAAGTTATAATATTGCCGCTAGTAATGTAATTGGTTCTAACTTATTTAACTTTATTATAGTTACCATTAATGATGTTGTTAGTAAACAACCATTATGGAGTCAAGTCGATAGTAGTGTCTATCCATTATACTTCTATGGATTTGTCTTATCTTGTATTGTCTTCTTTATGATTTCATTTAAAACAAAAAATAATGTACTAAACTTATTATTACCAATTCTATTAATCGGAATTTATATCTATTACTTAATTAGTAATACATAAATAAAAGGTAGTTTTTAAACTACCTTTTATTATTTAGCTACACTAGCAGGTTCAATATCTTCTGTTTCAAAATAATCTAATAGAACACTAGTTGGAATCGCCATCCCAATATTTTCAGCTCCTTGAGCTACAATTTTTTGCGATACAATTCCAATTAATTGGTTTTTATCATTAAATAATCCACCACCAGAGTTTCCTGGGCTAACTGCAGCATCAAATTGAATAAAATTAAAACTACTATATTTAGATTCTACTTCAGGAGATGATACAACTCCTTTTGTAAATGAGTATCCAATTCCCATTGGATAACCAATAGCAAATACATCTGCTCCAATTGATGGTAATTTAGCACTTAATTGGACCGACTTAGCTTCTCTAGGAACCTCATCTAACTCAATAATCGCTAAATCTAAGTCTTCATCAGAACATACGATTCTACCTTCAATCTCCGTATCTTTGTCAAAAGGGAACACTACATCTACAGTTTTACCAGTCACACCAGCAACTACGTGATGGTTAGTTACTACCTGTTTATCATTAATCATAACACCACTACCTGTAGCTTTTCCACTTCCAAAAATAGTTTCAACTTCTGCGCTAATCATTACAACTGACTTTTGATTAACCTCTGAGATATAAGTACTATCAATTTGTTTATTATTTAAATTATGAATTAATCCCACACTAGAAAAAATTCCAATTACTAATAAAAAGATTAACATAATTACATAAATCGTACGAGATTGTTTAATTGCATAAATTTCACCATTATCTTTTTTACTTATTACTTTCATTTAGCTCCTTAATATACATTTATTATATCAAAAATAATATCAGTTGTAAGACATTGTGGTATAATATTTAAAATGTCACGGGTACTACGTAAATGTGGTTGAGAAATACCGTTTACTTGATCTAGTTAATACTAGCGTAAGGAGACTATATACTAACCGTGACCAGGAGATATATGAAAAAAATTACATTATTAATTGGTGGTTTAGTCCTATTTCAACTAATTGATATGGTAATTATCTATTTATATCCTGGTTGGCAATTTATATTACCTACCCCTTTTATGGTTATAAATAGTATAATTACCAATTTTAATTCAATTATTACTAATCTATTCCCAACATTATTTATAACTATAATTTCAATAATTATTAGTATTATAATAGCTTATTTAATTAGCTTTATCATCAAACAATATCGTGCTTATTATTTAATTAATATTTGTGGAATATTACAAATCATTCCACCAATTTTATTAATACCGATTATCATTAATATCTTTGGCTTTTCTTTATTTAATACCCTATTAATTAATGTTATATTAAATAGTTTTCCTTTAATAAAATTAATCAGTGCTAGCTTTTTAGAAGATAATTTATGCCAAGAACAATTGTTTACAACACTTAATGCTTCGTTAATCAATAAATACCGCTACTTATATTTACCACGAAGCATTAAGAGTTTATATCAAGGATTATCAATCACCATTACCTACTCACTCGCCAATACATTGATGAGTGAGTATCTAATTGGGCAATCTGGCTTGGGGCTATTATTTAAACATAGTATTAGTAACTTTAATATTAGCCTCGCTTTTGGAATAATAGTAATTGTTATTATCATTACCCTAATATTATTGTCAATGATCAAAACAATATATATGTGGAGCAAATATGCAAAAATTTAAAACTTTATTACTCTTATCTCTGTTACTAATTAGTGGTTGTATTGCTAAAAACCTTAATCAAATAACAATCGCTCTTGATTATTCGCCTAATATAAATTACATCGGTATTTATATGGCGATTCATCAAGGTTATTATCAACAAGATAATATCGATATTAATTTAATTAATGCTTCTAGCATCTCAACAGAACAATTAGTTATCACTAATCAAGCTAACTTAGGATTTAGCTATAGTGAAAACTTATTGTTTAGTGACACAAAATTACCACTAACTAGTATCTATAGTTTATATTCCCAAAACTTAAGTGGTTTTATCTCAAGAACCGACAAAAACATAACTTCGATTAAAGATTTTGCCAATAAAACTTATTGTGGTTGGGGAAGTGAAGCTGAGAAGAAAATTATTACCGCTTTAGCTAAAGAAAATGGTGTTGTTCCAAACAGTATTAACATTGTCAATACTGACCATAATTTCATTAATGACAATGGTAGTTGTGATATATTTTGGAGCTATGAATATTGGTCAAACAAACAAGCTAAATTCAATGGCATAGATTATAATTATATCCCCTTATCATCATTAAATCTAAACTATTATACACCCATTATCATAAGTAAAGAAAACGATACTAATCCTTTATATTCTCTATTTATTAAAGATACAATAAAAGGATTTGAGGATGCGATTAATGATCCTCAATTGGTAATTAATGTTATGCATCAATATGATCAACAAATTCCTGATCAAGTAATCATTGATAGCTTAGAAGCAATTAAAAATTATATTAATCCAACTGGTTATCAAGATCCAATTATCTGGGAACAATTATATAATTGGGCAATAACTTATAATCTTAAGCCGCAATCATTAGAAGGAGTATTTACTAATGAATACATTACAAATTAATAATTTAACAAAATTTATTGATAACGAGTTGGTTATTGATAACTTTAGCTTCGATTTTGGCACAGGAATCTATGCCATTTTTGGCCAAAATCATAGTGGAAAATCAACTTTACTTAATACAATTGTAGATAGTATTAAAGACACTAATCCCAATATTAATTTAAATAATCTAAGTTGTAGTTATTTAAATCAATCAGGTAACCTTCTAGGATGGATGACTATCAAAGAAAACTTTGAAATGGTGCTTAAGTTAACCAATCAATCTTTAGAAATAAATAGTTACTTATCAAACTATCAATTAGATCAATATCTTGATTATTTACCTAATGAATTAAGTGGGGGAACTTATCAGAAACTAAATATTTTGTTAACCCACTTAATTGATAGTGATATTATTTTATTAGATGAATCATTTAATGGTTTAGATATCATCAGTAAACAAGATATCTACCAATTACTTAAATCATTATTAAATGACAGTAATAAAATTATTATTTTTACATCACATAATTTAGATGATATTACTCTATTAAGTGATACTGTGATATGTGTTAAACAACCTTTACACGTTACTGATGTATATCATAAACCTTTTAATCAAGAACAATTAATAAAGAGCATTAAATAGTATTTAATGCTCTTTATTTTACTCCTAGATATTGTTCTAGTGTTGTGTTATTATTCATGATTTGATTAGCTACTTCTTCTCCAACATAACGTAGATGCCATGGTTCATAAATATATCCAGTAATATCTTCTTTTCCTTCTGGATACCTTAGGATAAATCCATATTTAGCACAATTATCTTTAATCCATTGACTAGTAATTGGATCTTCAACTAATTGGCCATTAAAATCTTTTAAATCAAATGTTAAACCGGTTTGGTGTTCACTAAAACCAGGTTTAGCTGAAAAAGTATTCGCTTCTTCTTCACCATGTTGATTAACGTAATTATTATATAGTTTGGTTTGATATTGATATGAACGATATCCACTATAACTATTACTAATATTAATACCTTGTGCTTGAGCATCACGTTGTAATTGTTGTAACTTAGCTAAAGCGATTGGATCATCACCATTACCAAAAGTTGGTGGTAGTCCATAATCCTTATTAACTAATAATATCCCATTAATATAAGTAGGCTGAATTTGATTAGGGTCCATATCTTTAGTTGGTGTCGGAATCGGATTAGTGATAGGTTGTTCTTGATTTACCTCTTCACTTACTATTTGTTGATTATTAGTAGTTTTAGGAAAAATTAATCGATATGTAGTAAATAAACAACCACTACCAACTATAAATAAAATAATTAATTTTATTAACTTATCTTCACTATGTTTCATATCTTTATTATAACATAATCTTAATATGCTATAATAAAGTTATATGGGGGTGTCACGGTTTCGACAGGGACGCTGTTAGCTATTAACTGCATATCGATTGAGTACGTAATACTCACAATTCCAAAATAACTGGAAACTTTAATAAAAATTTAGCTGCTGCATAAGATAAGTCGGTAGCCATCATATTTTGGTCGTTCTAGCTTAAATATTGATGTTGGTTTGTAGAACTCGATAACTAATTGTATCGCTTAGTTATTTAAACTTTAGATACTCGAATAATAGTTTGATTGTTAGTTATTTGTCTATTATTCTAAATTAATTAACTAACTATATATGTAGACGTTGATAATTAGGTGTTTTTGGACATGGGTTCAATTCCCATCACCTCCACCAAATAAATATAAATAAAAGCTGCAATTACTTGCAGCTTTTTTCTATCATATTTTTAATTAATAATAAATTATGGTCATCATTATTGATTTCCAATTCACCTTTAATTAATGGTTTGATTTGATTTAGATAATCTTGACCATAAATATATAGTTTTTCATTATTATAATTGTAGTATGATTGATTAATAATATATCCAAAACAATTAAATCCTAATTGATTAGCTAGTTGATGACTACGTAAAGATACTTTTTGATCTAATATTTTTGGCGTTGTTACTAAATAACAACTAACATTACTATAATATTGATTGATATTTAAAACAATGTCACCTGTTGTTGGTGGAGTATCAAGTATGACTAAATCATATTTACGATAGTCAATATGATTAATCATTAAGTCCATTAATTGACTTAACTTAGGTCCACGCCAAATAATCGCTTCATTTTGTAAGTCTTTAATAAAGTATTGAGCAGAGATTATATCTAAATTATCATCATATTTAATTGGCATTAATTGATCATCAATCATTTTTATCTCTTCAAAACAATTAAAGATTTCTGGAATTGAGTAACCATAAATGTCTAAGTCAAGCAATAATACTTTTTTATCTTCACTATAAGCTTTAGCTAAGAGTGAAGTTACATAACTTTTACCTACTCCACCTTTTCCTGACATTACTGCCAAGACATCAACGTCATGACGTTTATGATCTACTTTAATATTTACATCTAAATTATGTGCTTTTAAAGTTGTTTGTAAATGGCGCATTGTTGTGATATCAATACTTTTATCAACGATTATTTCTATCGGTGTTTCTTTATCATAAATGGCAATAATATAATCTTGATATGTTTCTAAAAATGGATATTTATTAAACATTATACAACCTTAAATGGATTAATGTCCGTTTGCGCATAGATGACCTGACAATCAAGAATTGTGCTCAAAATATCTTTCATCTTATATTTAAAAATTACTTCAGCATAGTGATTAATATCAATCACAACTATTCCTAATTCTTTTGCAAGTTGGGCATCATGATATTTAATATCACCTGTAATTAAACAATCACAACCAGCTTGGTGGGCTTTAGTAATAAATTCTGCTCCACTTCCACCAATTACAGCAACTTTCTTAATTATTTTATTTTCATCACCAATTAAGTTAGTAGGTGTGTTAAATGTTCTTTTTAGTTTTTTAGCAAAATTAATGGCTTTAGATGGTCTAATTGAACCGACTCTTCCTAGTCCTAAATAAATAGAAGGCGCTTTAATTGGTGTAATTACATAATCAGTAAAACCATTTTCTTCTAATATAGATTTAACATTATTTAAATCGGCAGATAAAATACAACAATCTACTCGAATTTTCATATTATTATCATTAATAATTTTCATGGTATTAAAAGCATTATCAAATAAATCAAGACTTGCACTTGTTAATGCTCCAGGATTAATTGCACATCCTTGTAATAGATATTTAACTCGATCAACAATATCTAAGTTAACATCAACACTTACTTTAAGTAGAGGGACATCAATATCATTATTCAATTCATAAACATTATTTAACCCAATTGCATCAGCAAGCCAGTCATTCATTCCATTCACACAAACATCAACATTAGTATGCATCGCATAGACAGCGATGTTATTTTGAATTAATTTATAAATTTTGTCATTAGCACTATTTAATGCTAAATTTTTTAATGGTTTAAAAATTAATGGATGATGTGTAATGATTAGATCAACTTTCTTCTTAATTGCTTCATCTACTATTTCATCAGTAACTTCTAATGTTGTCATTACTTTTTTAATATTATCATTAGGATTACCAATTTGTAATCCTACGTTATCCCAATTTTCTGCTACACTTTCTGGATATAATTTATTGATTTGTTCAATAATGTAAGTTAATGTCATTATTCCTCCTGACTTAAGTATTGATATTCTACTAATAATTCATCACTTAAAGGGTGTTTTTTGTTTATCTCTTGTAGTTGTAATAAACGCTTATTTCTCATCATCTTAATATTATCATCATTACCTCTTCCAACATATATTTCTTTATCAGTATATGTATTAGGATTAGGGGTAATGACTAAATAAGCATAATCCTTATCTCGTTCACTTACTACACTTTCATAACTAATTTCTAAGTTTTTAGCTTGTAAATATTGTCTTAAACTAATTACATGATTATTTGGTTGTAAGATCAATTGGGTAAATGGTTGGGATAAATTATCAATAATGTTGATAATTTCTTTTCCCCCCATTCCAGCAATGACAATATCTACTCCTTCATTAGTAACTTGATAATCAAGTCCATTAGTTAAGACAAATTTGGTCTTATCTAATAGTTGAGCTTGCTTAACTGTGCGATAACCACTAAGTAGTGGTTCAACATTAATATCGCACACATATGCTAAATCAACTATATTATTAGCTAAGGCTAATTTAGGTAAGTAAGCATGGTCACTACCGATATCAATTACGGTTCTACTTTTAAGTAAACCAATTAATGTCTCTAGTCTTTTCATGTTATTTTAAAAATAAATCTAATTCTTTTTGTTGGACAACACTCTTTAACTTACGTTTACCACGATTTTCAATTTGACGAATACGTTCACGAGTAACATTAAAGACTAATCCCACTTGTTCTAGTGTTAAAGGCTTGACAATTCCTTCTGTCATATCATACACATCTTCTAAGCGTTCAATACGTTCTTCTGTATTTAAAATAACTTGGTCTAAGTGTTGTAAGTTTTGACTTTTAATTTCTTCTAAGTGTTGTTTTGCTTTCTCAACAGCTTGTTTAATTTCTTCGTTTTGCTCTTCTTGGTTTTCATAAGATTCTAAGTTAGTAACAATTTGATCATAGTGAGCATTATTATTTTTAAGACGTTTTAAAATTATATCTTTTTGTGCTTGAGTTAAAGTGTTAGTTAATTGGACAATAGTTTCTACATCTTTTGAATTAATACGATTTTCTTTTAACCCATCACGTACATAAATAGCCATTCTAATTAATAATTGGAATGATTCAAAGTTAAAGTCATATAATCCATAACGATATAATAAAACATCTCCTTCTTGAGGTGGTAATTCATAAATTAAACCAATTAATATTTGGTGTAATTCTTTATCTTCAGCTTCATGCGCTTGATCAACATTTTTATTATCTTCAATAAATGCTTCTAATGCTGAATTATCTTCACCAACTGGCATTTCAAGTGGAATTGGATCACGAGAAATATCAAAAATATGTTCTACTTGCTCAGCAGTCATTTGGGGACTTACAGCTTGTCCAATTTCTTCTAAAGTTGGTTCTTGTCCATTTTGTTGTAATAATTCACGTTGAGCTTTAGCCACTTTATTAATTGTTTCTACCATGTGCACAGGGACACGAATTACTTTTGATTTATCAGCTAATCCACGCGTAATCCCTTGACGAATCCACCAAGTGGCATAAGTTGAAAACTTAAATCCAGCATCAACATCAAATTTTTGAATCGCCTTTTCTAAACCAAGCATTCCTTCCATCACTAAGTCAATTAAATCCATCCCACGATTTAAATGTTTTTTAGCAATACTTACAACTAAACGTTTATTAGAAAGAATCAATAATTCACGAGCATCTTCGTATGCTTCTTGTTCTTTAATCGTAAGTTTTTTACCACTTTCCATTTTTCGTCGATATTTATCAATTGTTCTTGTCACTTCATGTTCTTTTTCGATTGACAATAATGGATAATCATTAATTGTTGATAAGAAATTTTTAATTTCATCATAATTTTGATTTTTGCTTCCACCTTTAAGAATCGATTCAATATTATAATCAATCTCTTCTTCTCCAGCTGCTAATTCAACATTTCTCAATTCCATTAAACTAGAAATTAATTTATCGTTTGTATAATTGATTGCAATATTTTTTAATTCTAATTGTTTTTCAATTTTAATAAACATTTCTTTTGGATAGTTTTGATCAAAAGCTTTTGATAATTGTAAAGATATTGTAGTATCGTCAATTAAGTTATTTGATTGACGAGCTAACTTAATTAAGTCTTTAATTACGCCATCTAACTTTTTAATCTCACTTTTCTTAAAGGTTTTTACTTTTGCTTCTTTTTTAGCAGTTGTTTTTTTAGTTGTAGTTTTCTTTTTACTAATTAATTTTTCTACTTTAGTTTGTTTTTCAACGATTTCTTCATCATGAGATTCTAATAAATTAATTAACTCTTTTTTACGAGCCATTGAACGGAATTCAATTTTTCTTTTCTTTAATAATTTTTGTAATTCTTCAATACGCAATTTTTTATAATCCATTATTAACTCCTTGATTCATCCACACAAAAGTTTTTTCTTCTTCTTTTGGTTTATTAACAATTGCTTCTATTTTTGTTTCGTCAAATTGCACACGATATATTGCTTCTAATTCTTGATAGTAATCTTTATCACTATAATCAGAGATATAAGAAATACTTAACTCATCTACATTAGGGTGTTGCGCATAAATTAGTCCTAATTGTTTATATATTTCTAAGTATGTTGGATCGGTAATTAAATTATTATTTAATCTAAATTGTTCATCGACCCATAAATAACCTTTTCGTTGTAAACATACTTTTAATAAGATTGTTTCGTCACTAACAGGTGATAGTTTACTTACAACGGGTTGTTTTACTTCATTAATTACTGGTTTTTCATACTCACTTTCTTGAGGTTGATATACAGGTTTTGTTACTTGAACAATATCATCTAAAAAACCAATAATTTTTTCTTCACTTAACTTACACATTTCACTTAATCGTGAAACATAAAAGTAAAACTCATCTGTATTGGGGGTAATATAACGAAGTATCTCGACTATTCCTTCTTTAACTGAATCATAATTGTTTTCATCAATAGTTAAATGATTCATTTTAAATTGATGAATAGATATTGCATTATCGATTAAATCAGCTAATTGTTTTCCGCTTCTAGCATATTCATCAACATCTTTATAACCATCAAAAACAATAACCTTAAGTTCAAATCCATTAGCTAATAAATCATTAGCAATACTTAAAGTAGTTTCAACTCCAGCTTTATCTTGATCTAATGATAAAATAATTTGTTTAACATTATATTTTTTTAATAATTTAATATGCTTATAGGTAAAACCTGTACCCATGATCCCAGCAACATTAAAGATCCCCTGCTTTTCAAAACTAAAAGCATCAAAGAAACCTTCCACTACAATGATTTGCCCATTTTTTAAATTATCTTTTGCTAAATCAAAATTATATAAGATCGATCCTTTATCAAAGACAGGTGTATCAGGACTATTTAAATACTTAGGGTCTTGTTTGTCCGAAATAGCTCTTCCTGAAAAACCAACACATCGACCATATTCATCATTAATCGGAATAATAATTCGTTGACTAAAACTATCATATTTAGCTTCCGGACGTTTTAGATGGGAATCTAATACGTCTTGATTGCTAAATTCTTTTTGCTCAACAAACTTTTGTAAATAGTCCACAACATTTAACTCACGACTACTAAAACCTAATTGATGACGTTCGATCATTGTTTGATCAATTTGGCGATCAAGCAAATATTGACGCGCTTCATCTCCTTGTTTAGTTAAAGTTAATGTTTGATGATAAAACTTTGTTGCTTGTTCATTTACCTTGATAATCGGATTTTTCGGCTTATTAACTTGATTATCCATTTTGATCCCGATTTGATTTGCAAGCATTTTTAACGCTTCATTAAATGAGATTTTATTATACTTTTGACGATAACTGATAACATTTCCACCGTTTTTACAAACGAAACAATGACAAATCTTTTTCTCAGGACTTACCGAAAAAGATGGATTAGTATCATCGTGGAAAGGACATAGCCCTACAAAGTTATTACCTTTTTTGGTAAGGGCTATGTCTTTACTAACTTCTTCAACGATATCAACATTGTCAATGATTTTTTGAATAATGTTATCTCTATCCATTAGCTTAAAAACTCCTTGATTGATTCTTGATCTTCTTTAGTAACACTAATTGTTGGCGTATCATCATAAACAGGCTCAACATATTGTTTAGAATTGCTAGCAAGATACTCATTACGTTGTTGTTTAAAGCTTTTTGCCGCTTCAATACTATTGATTTTTTGTTTATTATAAGTATTAATTATTTTATCAAAGTATTGATTTGCAAAGTTTTGATAATTACTTGTTTCAATACTTTCAATAAAACAAAACTTGAATACATTAATACTTATATCACTCTTATATAACCAGTGATTAATTACATCGATATCACTTCTACTTAAAATAACTTGATAGTGATTAACAACATCTCCTGCTAAAATAGATTGATAAAATACATCATCTAACTCTTGATTAAAATTAGCACCAATAGCAGGGAGGTTTGAACGAAGTTTATAAATTAAATTCGTTAAATTAAAAATTGGTTTATCACTATTTAAGCATTCTTTAATATTACTTAAATTTATTCCCCAGAAATCTTTAATTCGTTGTTCAATATTACTATTATTTTCTAAATTATTTGCTATAGAAAATCCATATGGTGTTTTGGTCACTTGAAAGTAATCTTTTAATTTTTGATAGATTGCGTTTATCTCTTCTTTAGTATATCCGTAGTCAAGTAAGCTATCGATATCAATTGCTTGATCACTTCCATGAGTTAGAATCATTGCTATTAAGCCAACGACATCTTTATCATCAATACTACTAAGATCACTAAAATTAATATTTTGTAACTTAAATAGTTTCATTATTGCTCCAATCAATAATACTAAGTAAGATCGACTTACAAGACACAGTTAAATTTAATTGATTAATCTGCGCAATGATATAACTACTTAATGCTGATAAGTGTTGTTCTAATTCTTCTTTAGTATATAATGTGGCAAAAGTTTGTTTATGATTTTCTAAATCACTACCAACAGGTTTTCCGATTGTTTCAAAATTACTATAACAATCTAAATAATCATCATACATCTGATAATAGATCCCTAAATAATAACCTAAATCAATTAGTTGTTGTTGATTATTTTTATTATTAATGGCATTTGCCATTAATAAACTAGCAACTAATAACGAACCTGTTTTTTGCGCTTCTAAACTAACTAGTTGACTCACACTTTGGCTTTGATTAGTCATATCTAACATTTGTCCATTAATCATACCATGATTAACGCCACTACAGATTGATAGAATCTTAATTAATTTGACTTTAACACTATCAGCTACTGTACTACTTGCTATTAATTCAAAACTAAGGGTCAATAAACTATCACCAGTAAGTAAAGCAATATCATCGCCAAACTTTTTATGAACAGTTAATTGTCCTCGGCGATAGTCATCATCATCCATACAAGGCAAATCATCATGAACTAATGAGTAAGTATGAATACATTCAATACTCATCGCAATATCAAAATACTGAGGATTATTATCTAAGTAAGATAAGAATATTAAAGGTCTAAACAATTTACCATTATTAATTAAACTATAATAAATGCTCTTTTTTAATTGCTGATCACAATCAAGAGCATTTATTTTATTTTCCATATAATTATATAAATCTTGTTTGATATTATTCAACTTCAAATCCTGTTTCATTATATGTTTCTAACACTTCTTCTAATAATTCCCAAGTCTCAGTATCTCCTTCTGGAATTTCAAAAATATTACCAACACTTCCATCTTCTAATTCTTCATAACGATAAACAAAGATATCAACATCTGCTTCTTCATCATCATTTTGTTCAGGAATTGTTACAAACACATAATTATTTCCATCATTTTCTAAAGTAAATAAAACTTCTGCTAGTTGTTCATTACCATCTTCATCAACTAACACTAAATTAGCATCTAAATCTACTACTTTTTCCACATCTTCTCCTATTGGTGATAATCTAGATAATCTTGCAAGATAATGCTTGCTGCCTTTTTATCAGATTGTTTTCTAATTGTCTTTACATCGACTTTTAATTCTTTTAATATTGTTTCTGCTTTAACACTACTTTTGCGTTCATCAACATAGATTACTTCTAAATTAAAGGTTGTTGTTAATAAATTACCAAATTCACGAACAATCTCTGCTTGAAAGCCTTCTGTATCATTCATATTTAAAGGTAGTCCTAACACAATCTTACTAATCTTATAATAATCAATGATTTCTTTAAGGTTAGCAAGTACTTCTTCATTATTGATGTTTTGTAAAACACACACTTCACTAGCAATGATTCCTAACGGATCACTAACAGCAATCCCGATCCGTGCTCCACCATAATCAATCCCTAAGATTCTATTCATTGTTTTTTAAAAAATCCTCTAATAAAACTTCTATAATTGCATCACGATCAACACTCTTAATTAAATTACGAGCATTATTGTATCGTGGAATGTATGAAGGGTCACCACTTAATAAATATCCGACTATTTGATTTTGATAGTTATACCCTTTTTCTTCTAGACTATTTTTAACATAAAATAGTATGTCTTTGATCTCTAATTGTTTATTATGTTGGGTAAACATAATTGTATTATCATCCATGTTACTCCTTTTATATATTATACTATTATTATCTTAGTTTTGTGGTAATTGTTCTTTTTTCCACACTGCATAATCACATTTTGGATAGTTATTACATCCATAAAAAATCTTACCGCGTTTGGTGTGTTTTTCCACCACATCCCCACCACAATTAGGACATGTAGCTACTTGTTTAACCTCACTTGGTTTAATGTATTTACAACTTGGATAATTACTACAAGCGATAAACGCTCCAAAACGCCCAAAACGTTCAACTAATGGTGAACCACATTCTGGACAGTCTTCACCAACTTCCTTAGCTTCTCGTTTTTCCATTTCTTGATCTGCTTTATTATAATGTTTCATAAAGTCTTGATAAAACTCATTTAAGACACTTAACTCTTCACTTTCATGTTGGGCAATTAAATCTAATTGGGTTTCTAGTTGAGATGTATAATCAACATTAATAATATCACTAAAGAACAATTCTAGTTGATCATTAACTAAAATACCATTATCTGTCGGGACGAATTTTTTATCAACTAAATCAACATAACCTCGTGTTTTTAAGATATCAATAATACTTGCATAAGTACTAGGACGTCCTACTCCGTTGGCCTCTAATTCTTTGATTAAACGCGCTTCACTATAACGCGGTTGGGGTTGCGTTTCATGTTCACTAACAATATACTCTTTAACTTTAACTTCGTCTTGTTCTTGCCAATTAGGATCTGGTTTTAAATCAAGTGTTTGTAATTTTTTAAATCCTAAAAATGGATAACTAGAACAACTATATTTAAAATCAACTTTATTAGCACTACAAGTATATGTTTTTGTCTCACAACTAGCAGGCGCCATAATACACATTAAACTACGTTTGTAAATTAACTCATATACTTTCAACTCTTGGGGAGTTAAAAATGGTTTCATTTTTTCTGGGGTATTATTTATATTAGTTGGTCTTATTGCTTCGTGGGCATCTTGGGCACCCTTATTCTTTTTAACAATATATTTACCAACATATTCTTTTCCATATACCTCTTGTATATATGCTTTAGTTGTATTAATAAAATCTTGACTTAAACGATTGGAATCAGTACGCATATAAGTTATTAAACCTTGGGCTTGACCATTAACTTCAATCCCTTCATATAATTTTTGAGCAATTTGCATACTACGTTTAGAACTAATTTTTAATTGATTAATACAATCTTGTTGGAAAGTTGATGTTATGTAAGGGACTTTCGGTTGCTCTTTTTTAGTCTTAATACTAATATCACTTACAACCAATGGACTACCTTCGACTTTTTTAAGTAATTTATCCACTTCTTCTTTACTTAATTGTTTATCATTTTTAATATAATCTAATTCCAAATCTTTTGTTTTAGCAACTAGTTTATAATACTTAGTTGGAATAAATTTTGCTATTTCTCGCTCACGTTCCACAATCATTTTTAACGCAACAGATTGCACACGCCCAGCAGATTTAGCTTTAATTTTTTTCTTAAGTAATCCTGATAACTTAAATCCCATAATTCGGTCAATCATACGTCGTGTTTCTTGTGAATGCACTAAATCCATATTTAAGGGGCGAGGATTAGCTAAACCACTTAATATTCCGTTTTTAGTAATTTCACTAAAGACAATTCGATTAGCATCACTAATATCTAACCCTAATTGATTAGCTAAGTGAAAACCAATTGCTTCTCCTTCTCGATCCAAATCGGTTGCGATATAAATTTCATCAGCTTCTTTTTTGGCTTTAAGTAATTGATTAATTACTTTCTTCTTCCCACTAATAACTTTGTAGGTCGGTGCAAAATCATTATCAACATCAATTCCAAGTCCACCAGGACCTGATGTTGCTAAATCCATAATATGACCAACACTACTTAATACTTGATATCCACTTCCTAGATATCCTTCAATCGTTTTAGCTTTAGCAGGTGACTCCACAATTACTAATTTCATCTTCCTCCTATTGTTTAATTCTAAATTGATCGACTTTTACTCCTGGTGCATTAATTCGCATTGTAGATTTATCATCCATCTGATAAGTAAATGTATCTCCACTTAATGTTAAATCACTATTGTTAACCTTATCAGCCACAAGTTGATAATTCATAGGTGCCATATCGGCAAAATGAACATCTTTATATTTTCCATTAATATTTAAAGTTTGGGCATATGCTTGTTTAACATTTAACACACCAGCTTTTTGATTAGTAACATCAATCGTTTCACTAGTAACAGAATTTAAGCCTAATTGAACACATTCACCACTAAATGTTAATGCTTTAGCATTAAGTTGATTTAAATCAATCATTCCCACTTTTTGTTCAACACTAAACTGATCAAATTTACCTTCAATTTTTGTTTTAGAACTATCAGCTTGATATGTAAAGTTGGTAGCATTAACATTAGTGTTTAAACTTCCTTCTTCTAGTACTATATTTATACCCGAAAAATCAAAATTTTTTGGGATGTAAATATTAATTTTCCCATAACTTGAGATATCATCTAGTGAAGAAACACGATTAAAATACTGTGAAATTTCTAAAGTATTATTTTCACTATTAGCTATATAATTATATGTAAACATCTTTTTTTGCAAAGGAGTTAGGCTTGATACTATTGAGATATCTTCAATATTAGCATAAGTAATACTTACGTTGGCTTTGGCTAAATGAATATTTAAATTTTCAATATTATCAGTCTTAAATCCACGTTCTTCAGCTACAATACTTCCTGGCATAAATTCTTGACTATCAGCAATCAAGCCAATCCCTTTTAACAAAAAGACAAATAAGATCCCTAATAAACCATATTTAACGTACTTCATATATTTTCTCCATTGTTTTGATTGGGGCAAAATTATTACGATGTACCCCTGGAACATATCCGTATATTTCTAAAGCTTGTAAGTGGCGTTTTGTTCCATAACCCACATGTTGTTCAAATCCAAATTCAGGATAGATTGTTGCTAAATTACACATATAACGATCACGCACACACTTCGCAACAATACTAGCACCACTTACCGCTTTAAACCATGTATCACCTTTCTTCGCACTTAACATCATGTAAGGTGCTACAACTTTTTCAAAATCAACGCAAGTAAATGGTTGATTAGCTTTAGTTGTGATTTTTTGCATAGCTTTTACTATTGCTTGCTTGATTCCTAAAGCTTCGATTTGCTCAACACTGATATATTCAATATAAATTGCTTTGGCTCGATTTAATAACATCTGCCCAATTGTTTCAATTTGATGATGTTTTATTTTCTTACTATCAATTAAGTTAGATGGATCAACATGATCACCTAAGACGATTCCACACACAACACTTGGTCCTGCTAACGGTCCACGTCCAACCTCATCTATACCGATCATGAAATTATTTATGTCAAATAACTTAAACATTTTGATCCAAAATAATTAAGCCAAACTTTTGTTTTCTAAAATAAGAAATAACATTAACACTTACCCGCGCATAATCACTCTCACCACGATTAATAGCCCCAATACTTTGCGCAATTAAATCATAAACTTCAAAAAGTTCTAAACTTTTTAGGGTATCGATATCAATGTCAAGATGATATGCGCTAATTAAGTTAGTTGGGTAGTTATTAACTAAATACTCCAATAAATAAGTAGCAACGTGTTCTAGTTCCACTACTTCATCTTTAATAAGACCACAAGCAACTAATTTATAACCACGCGTGATATCTTCAATTTTCGGAATTAAAATTCCTGGAGTATCTAATAGCTCACAAACATCTTCGACTTTAATCCATTGTTGTTGACGGGTAACTCCCGGTGTGTTTCCTACCATAGCTTTTTTCCGATTAACTAAAAAATTAATTACACTACTTTTACCAACATTCGGCATTCCCATAATCAGTACTCGCGGTAATTTAGTAATTCCTTTGGCTAAGGCTTTTTCTTGAATCGGTTTAGCTAAACTTTTAATTTTTGATAATAGTTTTTTACGATCAACACTATTAGTAGTACTAATGGCAATCGTTGCATATCCTTTTTGTTCATAATAATTAGTAAATGTTTTTAAATAATTATCATTAACTAAATCAGTTTTAGTAAAAATTAATAATTTAGTTTTGTGTTTTGTCAATTCATCTAGCATTTCATTATGGGAAGAAATTGGCACACGTGCATCAATAACTTCGATCACAATATCAATGATTTTAAGTTGACTAATTAACTCTTTTTTGGCCTTAAACATATGCCCTGGATACCAGTTAATTACTTGTGCCATTTTTACCTCCCTATAAATAATGCAAAAAAGAGTTCAACGAACTCTTCATTACCAATTTATTTTTTTTCTTTAATTCGTGCAGCTTTACCTGTTAAATTTCGTAAGTAATATAATTTAGCACGACGCACTTTACCACGACGAGTAACAGTAATATCTTTTACGTTTGGTGAATGTAACGGGAAGATACGTTCAACTCCAACCCCATTAGAAATTTTACGTACTGTAAAGCTTTCTTCAATTCCACCATTTCTCTTAGCAATAACAACACCTTCAAATTTTTGAATACGTTCTTTATCACCATCTTTAATTAAAACGTCAACCGAAACGTTATCACCAACATTAAAACTTGTAACGTTTGGTTTTAATTGACTTTGAGTAATCTCTTCAATTAATTTGTTTTGCATAAACTTTCTCCTAATTTAAAGTACGCTCTTTATAGACTCTTTCTATAAGCGGAACACACTAATTAATACTAATTTATTATACCATAAAATCGTAATTATTGCAAATTTGCCTATTTTTACTAATTATTAGATATCGCTAGTCTTTATATCATACTTTTTAAGACACCAATCACATACCATTTCGATTGTTTCATCTTCTTTTATCTCTTTTCGATCTTCAGGTGGTAATGTTGCTAATAAATCAAGACAACGATCATAACTACAATTACATTGATAATGCATTTCTTTAGTTTCTAAAACTTTAAAGTCTAGATCAAAAAAGATTTGTAAGATTTCATCAACATGTTTAGTAGCTAATAGGTGTGATAAGTTACTATTGGCTACTAAACGTTGTTCTAATTCGCAAATTACTTCTTCAGGACAATTAGGTAATATTTGCACCATTAAAATCCCGGCACCATTAACATTATATTCTTCATCAAAATTTACTCCACCACTAATCGCAGTCGATGTTTGTTGACTATAAGAAAAATAATAACTAAAATCAGATAATATATCTCCTTTAATAATTGAAGTTTCACTCATAAAAGGAGTTTTCATGTGATAATCTTTTGTGATTTCGACATTTCCTATTTGACCCACACCTTCTATAATATTAAAACTTCCATTAACTAATGGTAAATCGACATAACGATTACTTACCAATCCTTTAACTTCACCTTTAGTGTTGGCTTTAGCAATAATTTTCCCACAAAGACCATCACCATTAACAACACTACAAACTTCTGTATCTCCTTTTTCCATTAGTCCCATAATCCCAGTAATCCCAATCGTATTAGCTAGAGCAATTAAACTAATTGGATAAATTGCTGCTTGATCAATGATTGTTGAAGTAATTTCTTTAGTATCTGCTAAATAAAATCGCACTTGGTCACGAAAGGCAGTTCCGATAAATACATTATCCATAATTATCCTTTCATGCTATCTAAAGTATCTTGATTAACAATAAGACAAAAAGCAACTAATAAATCAATTAATGCTTCGACATCTTGGGTATTTATAATCGAAAGATGAGAATGAATATATCTAGTAGCGATCGAAATTGACATCCCTAATGCTCCATCATGGGCTAGATGCATTTTCCCGGCATCAGTCCCTCCACCTGGAGTAAAGTCTAATTGAAATTTTATATTATTAGCTTTTGCTACTTGTAAAATTCGTTCACGTAAACCAACATGTCCAAATGTTGTGCGATCCATCACCATAATTTGTGGTCCTTCACCTAGATTGGACATACTTTCTTTATTAGTCATTTTCGGAGTATCACCTGCAATTCCGGTATCTACCGCAATTGCAATATCAGGGTTTACTATATTACTACTGGTTTCAGCACCACGCAACCCAATCTCTTCTTGAGTATCAAATACTCCGATTACTTGGCAATTTAAACTTTGATCTTTAAGACGTTTAAGTACTTCTGTAACAACATAACACCCAATACGGTTATCAAATGCTTTTCCTAATAAATATTCGGGATTAGCCATTACTTGGAAATCACCAACAGGACAAATCATGTCTCCAGGTTTTATGCCTAGTTTTTCTACTTCTTCTTTACTGCATACACCTAAATCAATGAACATATCATCCATGTCTACTGGTTTTTTTCTTTCTTCTAAACTAAGCACATGTGGGGGTTTTGATCCAATCACCCCTTCATAAGTATCTCCATTACTAGTTGTAATACGAACTTTTTGCGCTAACATTACTTGATTCCACCATCCACCAACTGGGACAAAGAAAATAAAACCATTATCATCAATATAACGAACAATAAAACCAACTTCATCCATGTGCGCTGCTAACATAATTTTCGGACCACTAGTTCCAACTTGATAAATTAGAGAACCTAAATTATCAGTTGTTGGTTGATTTAAAGCACTTAATTCATCTTTAATTAGCTTAGCTACTTGTCCTTCATGACCACTAATCCCATTAACATTAACTAATTTAGCTAAAAATTCTTGATTATCTAACATCTTACTCCTTTAGTATATTATATAAAAAATAAAAGCCGTTAGGCTTTTATCTTTAAGCTAATTCACAATCAATTACACCATACCCATTATGACGTTTATAAACAACACATACTTTATCATTTACGTCTTGATAGATAAAGTAATCTAAACCTAAAGCTTCTAATTGTAAGATCGCTTCTTCTAAATCCATAGGTTTTAAATCTAAGTGTTTATAACGAATATCTAATTCAGGTAATTTTTCCTCTTCGACTAATTGTGAAAAAATTTCATGATTATCCATATGTTTTTTATCGTCAAGTTTAGCTTTTAATTTTCTCACTTGTTTTTTGATACGATTAGCTAATTGATTAATACAAGTATAGAAATCTTCATGACTCACTTCTTGACGAATAAATTGATCATTTTTAAAAAATAACATTGCTTCAATTTTAAAGATATTGTTTCTTTCTTTAATTTCTAAACGCATACTGTTAGGTTTTAATTTAAAATAACTTTCAACCTCAGTTACTAATTGATCAATATGCTCTTGCATACTTTGAGTTACATTAAACTCTTTACTTACTACTTCTACTTTCATAATCCTTCCTTTCACCTATATTATAACAAAGCTTGGGAAAAGAAAAGATAAACTCAATTATTTTTTAATTAGTTTTTTAAAAAACTTAGTAAAATAAGCATATTTTCCTGATAACAAATAGAATTTTTCGATAATAATTATTGAAAATAAGATTAAAATGATAAAGATTAAAAACTTAACTGGGGTTGGTACAAAAGAAATTAAAATTGAGCCAATTGCATAAAAGCCCATGATAATATAAATAGTCAATACTGCTTGTTTAGCACTATACCCCTTTTTCATCAAACGGTGATGAAAGTGAAGAGCATCAGCTTTAAATACACTATCACCATTGACTTTACGACGAATAAATGCTAGTGCTGTATCAAACAATGGTAAGAAAGCAATTAACCCTATTACTAATAACATTGTAAAAGTAACACTCTTATATTGACTTATAGATAAGGCAGATACATAAAAACCAATTAGCATACTTCCACCATCACCTAAAAAGATTTTAGCTGGATTAAAGTTAAAGATTAAGAATCCTATTAAAACACCAATTAGGATCATCGTTATACCTAAACTAGAAAAGTCATAACGAATACAACTTACCATCATGATAGTAAAGATTGAGATAATTCCACTACCAGTACATAGTCCATCTAATCCATCAATGAGATTAAATGCATTAATTAAAACTACAAACCACACTGCATTAAACATTACTCCCCAAAATGGAGAGAAGTTAATTATAATTGATCCAATTTGGATTGATTCAATCCCACCTAAAGCATATGAAATATAGATCGAAATTAAGATTTGCATAAATAATTTTACGATCGCTTTCATATCGATAATATCATCAATTGTTCCTAATATAACAATCATTAATGAAGCTAGGAACAATTGATGGGTTAAACGATTATCAACACTACTTGGATTTAAAAAAAATAGAATATTAGCACCTAAAAAGACACTAATCCCCCCCAATAATGCTGTTGGTTTAGTATGTTGTTTACGCCCCTTAGGTACATCAACGATATTTAATTTTAAGGCAATTACGCGAATAATTGGCACAATTATTAGCATAATTAAGATTCCTAATATTAGTAACGGTAATTCACTAATGATTTTATTTACCATTTTTGCTTCCTTTAATTGCTAAAACATTAGTATCGATACTAAATGTTTTTTGTTTTTTGGCAAAGAATATGTTTATTGCTTCTTCAATTAAACTATTTAATAATTCAGTATAGCTAACACCTTTAGGTTCCCATAAATAGAATGCTAAAGAACCTGGGATATTATTAACTTCATTTAAATAAACAGTATCATTAACTAACATAAAGTCTATACGAATAATTCCTTGCACGTTTAGTGCTAGGAATGCTTCTTTAGAAATACTTTCTAATTTTTGTTTAACACTGTCTGTAATATCAGCTTGAATTTGACGGGCTAAAGAAGCCATTCCACTACTTTTATCACCTTTAGCATTTTGTAAATATTTATCTTCATAACTTAGAATTTCATCATTTTTTCTTACTTCTTCAATGCAAGATAATTCAAAGTTATTGTAGTTTCCTTTTAATGAAATATTTAACTCTCTAAAGTCAGTTAAATATTCTTCAATAACTACTTTTTGATCATATGTAAAACTACTATCTAATTTGGCTTCTAACATACTTTCATCTTCAATGACTTCAATCCCAACACTACTTCCTAAACTAGCAGGTTTGACAATCACTGGATAACCCATCTCTTGTGTAATACGGTTATTAATAGCATCATAACTTTCATTGTCATATGCCCAAATATATTTAGTTTGACTAATGTTATGGGCCTTTAAAATATCTTTCATCACTGCTTTGTCTTGACCAATTGCCCCACTTAAAACATTAGGACCAACAACTGGCACATCAAACATATTAACAAATCCAGATAATGTTCCATCTTCTACATTAGTACCATGCACAATTAAAAATAAAATATCTATACTAGCGACAATATTTTTCTTAAACACATTACCTTTAGAACGTTTAACAATAACTTGATTGTCCCCTTTTTCAAGATAAACTTCATAAGCATCACTAGTTGCTTTGTTTAAATCTTTAAAAGTATCAATATTTAAAAATGATTCATCACTATAAAATTTATTATCTTTACTAATATAAATTGGTAATACATCATATTGATTACGATCAATATGTTCCATAGCTTGTAATGCACTAATAATACTTATTTCATGCTCAACACTTTTCCCTCCAAACAAAACACCTATTTTTTGACGCATAATTCCTCCTAATTAATTATTAAATTTATCCGGTAAATCATTAGCAACTAGTATGACTTTATCTTCATCAATACTAATCGCATTATGATAAGCTTCTAAGAAATTATCATATTTCTTAACTCGTTTCAAATCAAAATCCGTTTGTTTAATTCCATCAATAATATCTTGATAATTATAATCACCAACAATCATTACTTGATCAACATATTTAGTTAAATACATCCCTAAATCATGGTGAATTTTTTTACTAATGTTTCCTAAATCAATTAATCCTGGGGTAATTAAGATTCTTTTTTTATCTTGATATTGACCTAAGATATAAATTGACTCTTTAATTCCTACTTCATTAGCATTAAATGCATCATCAATCATAATTGTTTTATTGTTAACACGTTTTAATTCTAAACGATTCTTAACTGGTGCTAGACGCTTGATCACACTAATAATATCATCAATACTATATCCTAAATGATCTGCTAATAAGATAGCAGCCATGATATTTTCAACATTATGGCGCCCTAGCAATTTAGTGCTACAACTATATGTTTGTTTATGTAACTTAAACTTGAATTCCATACACTGTTCTTGATATTTGATATCAAATCCATAAATATCACAACTATCATCTTGTAATGAATATGTTAAAACTTTCACATCATTTTTGATTTGATAGTTTCTAATATATTCATTATCATAGTTAATAATTCCCAATCCATTGGTTGGTAAACCTTCGATTAATTCCATCTTCGTTTTTGTAACGTTTTCAATACTTTTAAACGTTTCTAAGTGTTGGTGACCAACACTTGTAACAATTCCATATTTTGGTTTAACTAAATTGACCAACTCTCTAATCTCACCTGGCTTGTATGCTCCCATTTCAGCCACAAAATATCGATAAAGATTACTTAACTCTTTATCAATTGTCATTGTAAGGCCCATTGGTGTGTTATAACTAGCTGGACTAATTAAAGTCGGTTGTTTTTTAGCTAAAATACTACCAACAATATTTTTTGTACTAGTTTTTCCAAAACTACCTGTAATTCCAATAATTTCTAAATTAGGAATTTTAGCTAATTTATTTTTTGCCAATTTTTTATAGTGGTTGCGAACCATCATTTCAATTGGCGCATTAATTGTATTAGCTAAAATTACTAAAATAAAAATTAAATAAACAACTAGCACAAATGTTATATATAAGTATAAATAGAAATTTAATGATAAAAAGTCAAATCCATAATTGTATAAAGCAAAAATTACACTACCAAAAATTAATATAACTAATAATGATAAGGTAATTAATAAACGTTTAACACGACTAGTAATTTTTAATTTAAGTTTTTGATCATAACGTTTAGCGTTAAGATTATAAAAACGTAAATTATAATAGCCAAAGAAAAACATAATAAATAAACTTAAAGCTACATAACTTGGTTTAAATAACAAAATAATTGGAGCAATTAATAAACATAATTCATTAATCCCATAACTATATTTGTAGTTTTCTTTCATGTATGTAAACATGCGTTTAGCACTATAAGCACCTTGTTGAAAAACTAACAATGCTTTGTTAGTTTTAAAATAAAGATATAACACATTTAGGACTAAAACCATAGATACAATTACCATGGCTAAGATTATTTCTATTATCATAATATCATTATTATTATACCATAAAATAAGTAATAAAAAATGAGTAGATTTTTCTACTCATCTCCTTTATTTTTAATGGTATCGCAGGTGGGACTTGAACCCACACGGTTAAAAACCATGAGATTTTGAGTCTCACGTGTCTGCCATTCCACCACTGCGACATTTTCATACTTATTATAGCATTATAGTATGAAAATATCAATTTATTGTTCTACTACTACCGCTGTACCAGTTAAATAAAACTCTGCAGCACCACCTGCGATAGCTGTCGTATTAACTTTAATTCCAACAATCCCATTAGCTCCCATTTGTTGAGCCATATTCATCATTTTTTGCATTGCTGTTTGGGTAGTTGACTCAATCAACTCTTCATAAGCGTTTAATGTCCCACCTACCATATTTTTAAATCCAGCACCCATATCTTTAAATCCATTACGTGCTTGGACAGATCCACCATAAACAAACCCAACATAACGCACTTTACTATTATCTATTCCTGGAATAGTTTCTGTTGTTGATAAAAACATCTTGCCTCCTAATATGGTTTTATTATAACACAATTTTATATTAGCTTAATAGTAAAATGTTATAATAAAGGTATGTTTAAAGACTTTATCGGACAAAGCTTTTTAGTCGATAAAAATACAGGTATTTTAACTAAAATGATTACAACTAAAAAGTATTATTCTTTTATTTTATATGCACCGGTCGGATGGGGGAAAACAACTTTAGCCCATCTTTTTCTTGATGAAATTGATGCTAAATATTTAAGTGTTAATGCTTGTAATACAAGCTTAAAAGAATTAAAAGATATTCTAAATAATGTTCGTCAATATCCTGATTATTGGTTAATTATTGATGAAATTCATCGTCTTGATAAACAACAGCAAAACTTGTTGTTGCCTTATCTAGACATGAATTTAAAAATCATTGGTACCACTAGTGAAAATCCTAATCGAACTTTAAATCAAGCTTTACGTAGTCGAATTGTCACATTTAAATTTAAACCGCTAACTAATGAAGAATACTTAGCTGGCATCAATCATTATTTTTCTAATACTTCTTATCAAGTTTGGGATGATCAATTAATTAAGATGTTAGGAAAAATTACAAATCATGACATTCGTAGTAGTTATAATATGATTAACATGATTTGTGATAATTATAGTCATGATGAAATTAATATTGAATTGTTAAACAACTTATTTGATCAACAATTCAATATCAACTATTCTGATAGTTATCATTATGATCTAATTAGTTGTTTACAAAAATCAATTAGAGCTAGTGATGTTAATGCCAGCATCTTTTATCTAGGATGTTTAATCAAAGCAGATGATCTAGATGCAATTATTCGTCGTCTAGGAATAATCGCTTATGAAGATGTTGGACTTGCAAATAGTAATTTATGTGCCAAAACAATTAATGCTCTAGATTATGCCCAATCAATTGGTCTACCTGAAGCGCGCATAATCTTGGCTAATATTGTTATTGAATTAGCTATTTCACCTAAATCACGTAGTGCTTATAGTGCCATTAATAATGTCCTAAGCACAATTGATGATAAAGATTTTAGTTTACCAGAACAACTAACTAATCAATTTAAATATGATATGGAAGCTAGTTATACTCATAACAATCTACCTAAAAACATACAACATTTAAAATTTTATCAACCAAACACTAATTCACGATACGAACAAGCATTAGCTGATCGTTATCAAGAATTAGTAAAAATGCACGAAGATGATTATGAATCATAATTTAGTAGAATTTAATCAAGAAATTAAAGATTATCTTGATCAACATCTATATGAAGATATAAGTTTTTGGGTAGATTATAGTCAATTAGACAACTTTAAACCGTTAGGATTTAAGGTTGTTAATAAATCTGGTAAAAGTTTTGAGATTAAGCGTAATGGTCTAAACCCTTATGCTTTTTCTGATAATAATAAACGTTATCAAACCTTGGAATATTATTATCAACATACATTTAATACCCGCATCGCTAAAGTAGCAATTAATGCTGGTTTTACTTGCCCTAATATTGATGGAGCAAAAAGCTTCAACGGTTGTAGTTTTTGCTCGATTAAAGGAAGTGGAGATTTTGCAGGAAACCCAATTGAAAGTCTAAAACAACAATGGGATAATGGTTATCAACGCGGAATTAAGAAATGGTCTAGAGCTAAATTTATTGCCTATTTCCAAGCATTTAGTAATACTTATGCACCACTTGAGGTATTAAAAGAAAAATATGATTTCTTTATTAATATGGAGGATTGTTTTGGTATAAGTATTGCAACTCGTGCTGATTGTTTAGAGGAAGAAACTGTTGCTTATTTGGCAGAGTTAAATAAGATTAAACCAATCTGGGTGGAAGTCGGTTTACAAACGATGCATGATCGCACTAGTGAAATAATTAATCGCGCACATACCTTAGAAGAATTTGAAGATGGAATAAACCTTTTAAAAAAATACAATATCAATACTATTATTCATATCATCAATGGACTTCCAGGAGAGACATATGATATGATGCTAGATACAGCTAAGTATGTTGCTAACCTTAATGTCCATGGCATCAAAATTCATTTACTTCATGTAACTAGTGATACTAGATTAGTTAATCAATTAAACAATGGTTTCTTAAAATTAATGGATGAAGATGAATACATAAAGTTAGTATGCGAGCAATTAACTTATTTACCACCTAAAATGGTGATTCACCGTTTAACCGGTGATGCACCACTTCACCTTTTTATTGGTCCGGTTTGGAGCAAGAAAAAGGTCAATGTCTTAAATAAAATCGATAAGTATTTACAAGAACATAATATGTATCAAGGAATGAATTATGAAGATTAAAAATTTAAATCAAGTGATGCATCACTTTGCACATCAATTTGTCACTGATGATACTTTAATCATTAATGCAACTTGCGGCAATGGTAATGATACCTACTTTTTAGCAAGTAATTTTGCTAATGATGTTATTGCTATAGATATACAAAAACACGCAATTGACAATACTAAGAAGCGATGTAGCGAATTTAACAATATTGAGTATCATCTTTTTGACCATCAAAACATTAACACTATTATTGATAAACCGATAAGTTTTGCTGTCTTTAACTTAGGCTATCTTCCTCATAGTGAGTCTAATTTAACAACTATTGCTAATAGTAGTATTAAAGCAATTGTTAGTATTTTAGAAAAACTTATAAGTGGTGGAGGGATTGTGATCAGTATTTATACTAATCACGATCACCACCAAGAAGAACAACAACTTCTTCCTTTCTTATCAACGTTAGATAAACACCAGTATTTAGTCATGAACTATAAATTTATCAACTTAGAAGAGGCACCATATTTAGTAATTATTGAAAAGAAATAAAGTGTTTAGCAGATGCTAAACACTTTTGCTTTTACGATTAAATTTTAAACTTCCAACACTTTGATATAACTTAAATACTAAGTAAGCTAAAATAACTACGATAACAATTTCAAAGATCCAATATTTTAATCCTAAATAATATAATAAGATCACAATACTCATTACTAATAAACCTATACTGGCGCATTTAATATTAGTTACTGATAATAAGTTATTAAAAAATAAAATTATACTATTTATAATTGTCGCTACTACTACTGCTGTTAACAAATTCGGTATTAAGTTAGCACAAACAACAAAGATCATAAACGCAACAATAAAATTAAATAATGTTTTAATAGCATAACGAGATTGCATTTTAATCATTAATAAATTATCTAATACTAATTGGACAGTTATATAAGTTGGAATCATCACTACTAGTTGTTGAGATAAAGATAAAGCATGAGAATACTCAATAAACTTCGTTGCCATATCTTCAATCCCAAAACTAGTGATATGCATATTTGCTATCCATTGACACAAATATAGTGCCCCAGGAACAATGATGTATGAGAAAATACAAATTAATAAGAAGATTCCTAACATCATATACATAGAAAATAAAAAGATACTACGATTATCCATCTTCTCATCAATTTTTACAAAGATTACATCTTTAAATGGCATAATAATTTGATAAATTATTCCAAAAAAGAATAATGCTTGAGTATATAAACCTAGGTTGATTGGATCTTTAGATAAAAACATTTTATCTAAAGAATAAATTAAAATTACTAACCAGTTACCGAACAATAAAAATAATCCTTTTTTAAAGTGGCGATTTGCAGGTAACTGTTCATCAGCAAAGTTACTAATTTGAGGTCCATATTTTTTCTTAAATACATAATATAGATATCCTAAAAATAAGGTTCTAAACACAGCATCACTTAACATAAACCATATCATTAAATGCGGTGAACGATTAAAGATTAAAACTGGTATCACCATTATAAAATAATATGATTTGTTAAAGGCATCGATAATTGAAATATTTTTAAAATCTTTTAATGAAATAAAGATTGCACGAAAATTATCAATTAAAGTTTGTGGTAACACGGTAATTAATGCTAAATTAATAATAATCGTCAAATGTTGACCTAACTTTAAAATTTGAAGATAACTTAATAGATTAAAAATTACTAAACTAAAGATACAAATAATCACTTGGCGTTTAGATATAAACGCTAAGTCTTTGGCAACACTTTTAATATTTAATTTTCCATCATCTTCCCGATAATTAATTAATAACCCATCAGGATAACCAAAAGATAGAATCATAAATTGCATCACAAACGTGATAAATAACGTATATGTTCCATATTGAGCTTGAGATAAAAATCCCAGCAATAACAATCCACCAAGTCCGCCAAAGACGGAACTTAATAGGTTGGTAAAATAAAACAACTTAATTTGTTTCGCTTCACCCATAACTACTCCTAGTATTGTGTATTAGTTATAATAAATTGGTTTGTTTCACTAATGAAACTAAAGTTAATATCTCCTGTACGACCATTACGGTTTTTCTCGATACTAACAATTGTTTGACCTTGATATTCAGCATGGTTAAATTCGTCGTCTTGGTAATATTCAGGACGATATAACATCATAATAATGTCTGCATCTTGTTCAATTGCCCCTGAATCACGAATATCACTCATTTGTGGTTTTTTATTTTGACGACGTTCTACTTCACGAGATAATTGTGATAAAGCAATAACCGGCACATCTAATTCTTTAGCGATTGCTTTTAATTCACGAGAAATATAACTTACCTCTTGCACACGACCAACATTTGGATTATCCGTTGTAATTAATTGTAGGTAATCAATAAAGATAGCATCTAATCCATGTTCTAATTTTAATTTACGTGCTTTAGATTTCAATTCATTGATTTTTAACCCCGGCGTTTCATCAATGTGGAAGTTATAACTATGTAGGTTTTTCTTACTTTGTTCAACAAAAGCCACTTCATCTGCATTTAAATCACCACTACGTAATTTAGCAATATTTACTCCAGAGTCAATACTGACAAAACGAGTAATTAATTGACTAGCAGGCATTTCTAAAGAATAAAATGCAATATGTGGACGATTATTATTACTGCTTTTAGCCATGTTCGCCATTAAGTTTAAACTAAATGCTGTTTTCCCCATACTAGGACGAGCAGCTAATATAATTAATTCTCCACCATGAAAACCATTAGTATGATCATCTAGTGTTTTGTAGTTAGTACTTAAACCTGTTAATGATTTATTATCATTAATTAATTTAATCATATCTTCATGCCAGGCATCAAGTGATTGGTCCCAGTCTAAGAACTCTCCACTTTGTGTTAATTGGGATAATTCTACTACTGCTTTTTGCGCATAATCAACTACCATATTCGCTTCATCATGCTCTTTAGCATAATTAATCATTTTACTACCAGTGGAAATTGTTTGACGAATCATATATTTATCATAAACAATTCGCGCATATGCACCTAAATTAGAAGCAATACTTACAGCTCCATTTAACATTGATAAATATTCAAACCCTCCAACTTGTTCTAATTTATTTTTATCAGTTAAATAATCTTTAACAGTCAATAAATCAATTACTTGGTGTTGATTCATTAAATCTATAAATGCTTGAAAAATAACTTGATGACGTTGTTCATAAAAACAGTCACTAGTTAGCATCTCTTTGATTTCATAGATTCGTTCCGGATCATTAAAGACCCCGCCTAATACGGCAATTTCAGCATCTTGACTATAAGGCAATTGATTGTCCACTATTTCTCCTCAACATAAATATTAACTTTACATACAACATCTTTTTGTAATTCAATTTCGATTTCATTAAATCCAAAAGATTTAATTGGATCCATTTTAATTTGACGTTTTTCAATTTTAAATCCTAATTCATTTAACTTTTCACTGACTTGTTTAGATGAAATTGTTCCAAACGCTTGACCTGTATCACCTTTTTGCAAATTAAAAGTTATTTGTAATTTTTCAATCTTCGCTTTTAATTCTTGATTAGCTTTAGTTTTCGCATCCTTATCTTTAGCACGCTGTGCTAATTCTGCATCTAAATGTTTTTTATTACCTTTAGTTAATTCCAAAGCTAAATTATCTTTAAATAAAACATTGTCGGCATATCCTTGTGATACTTCAACTATATCATCTTTTTTTCCTAACTTTTTAACATCTTGTAATAAAATAACCTTCATCACTACTCCTCATATGTTTTAATTTTATTCATTAATCCAATATATTGGTCATGATTTAAAATTCCTGCAGCTTGGGTTGCATGACCTCCACCGCCAAATTCTTCTATAAACATTTTAGCGTTAATATCACCCATCGAACGAACTTTAACAATATATTGATAATCAACATTACTAATCACAATTGATGCTTTAACATCCTTGATTTCTAGAATACTATCTGCCACTTTAGATAAAATGACATGGTCATCGATTAATTCTGTATTAACTACACTAAAACAATTAACTTTAATGACATTACTTGCAAGTGTATTTAATAACTTAAATTGTTCAAAATTATCAAACGTTAATTTACGGGCTACTAACATATCTCCACCATTTTTTACTAATCGTTTAACCATATCTAGAGTTGTTTCACTAACACGATATGTCAGATGGTTAGTATCAATTAGCATTCCGTATAAAGCATATGTTGCTAACGCTTTACTTCCTAGTTTTGTTTGCGATACTGCAAACATTTGTAGAATCATTTCAATTACAGATGATAAACTTGGTTCTACCCATTTAGTAACTGGATTTTTAATTAAATCATCTGGGGCTTGATGGTGATCAATAATAACAATATCATTGATTAATTTTAAACTTTCTGGATTAGATACATAGTTTTGCGCTTGCGTATCAACAATTAATAGTAAATTATTTTCCGCACTAACTTCGCAAGTACTACTAACAATTAAATCTTTAGGCTCTTTAATTAACTTCTTAATTAATTCTTGATGTTCATCATCAATCAATAATGTAATTGGCATATTGTATTTATTACGAATTAATTGATACATTAATACCATTGCACCAATACAATCACTATCAGGATGATTATGTCCCATTAAATAAATGTGTTGTTTATGTTTAATAATGTTCATTAAGGTTTGATACATTAATCGCGCTTTCATTAATGTCGAACCTTGAATAACATTCGTTCCGCCACCAAAGATGATCCGTGTATCGCCATCAAAGATAATTGTTTGTGCTCCCCCACGCGAAATCGCTAAGTCTAGCGCTTCCATCGCTTTATAACCTGTTGCTCGCACATTTGGTTGATTAAAGGCAATTCCCATACTATAACTGATTGTATATTCCTCAGTCATGTATTTTTTAAATAAATCAAATAATGGAGCAAAACGTTGATCAATTAATTCGCGTAATTCTTTAGCAGGAATTAATAACTGGTATTTTTCACCTTCAAATTCTTGATAGAAAATATTGTTTTGATCAAAAAAACGTAGCAAATCAACACGTAAATCACGAATTACACTACCAAAGTTTTCTCGTGACAATTGTTCTTCTAGATATTGGTAATTATCTAATGTTAAAATCGCAATATTTGTTTGTTTATTTTCTAACGAACGTAAGTAACGTTGACTACTAGTTACATTCTGAATAAAATAAACTCCATCATCTGCTTTAACTTGATAAATTTGTTGGTTATAGACAAACGTATTATCATCCGTCACTTTATCTAAACCAATATTTTGAATTGAACGATCTTCTTTTAAGATTGGAAACTCTGAATAACTTAAATCATTACACCACACAACTTTATTATCTTTAACAATTAAAATAACTGTGTTAGGTGCTTTAATAATTTCTTTATTTGCAATTACTAACTTTTGCTCGATAAATTTTTCTTCCTCTTCTTTACTAAAGTACGTATTCAAATAATAAAAACATACTATGCATAATGTTGTAATCATTAAAACATAAACAAAATTTAGCTTAAATAAGTAGCTAATTCCAAGAATTCCGATTACTAATAATGCAATTACAATATTTTTTTTCATACATTCCTTAATAAAAATAAGAATAATCACACAAGCCAAACTTGTGTGATTTTAATTATCTTTTCGCAACTTTGACGAAAGGCATTAATGCCATGTGGCGAGAACGTTTGATTGCTTTTGCTAAATCACGTTGGTAGTCAGCTTTAGTTCCTGTACTACGACGAGATTTAATTTTACCACGATCATTAATGTATTTATTTAATAATTCCACATCCTTGTAGTCGATGTATTGCACATTATTTTTTGTAAAATAACATTCACGACGACTTTTGAATGGAACTGGTTTTTTTCTACGATTACGTGTATTTGCCATAATTCCTCCTATTTAATTAAAATGGTAAATCATTATCATTAATGTCATCTAAGTTCATGAAATCATAAGGTGTAGTTTCACCTGTTTGGTTATTGAATGCATTGTTGTTTGCTGGTTGGTTATAAGCGGGTTGGGCTTGGATGTTTCCACCATTACCATTACGGTTAGAGTCAAGTGGAGATACTTGATTAGCAACAACTTCAGTTACATACACTCGTTGACCTTGTTGATTATCATAACTTCTAGTTTGAATTCTTCCTTCGACACTAATTAAACGACCTTTTTGTAAATAGTTAGCCATAAAACGTGCAGTTGGTCCAAAAGCAACACAGTTAATAAAATCTGCATCATATTCACCATTAGCGTTTTTATAATTACGATTAACAGCAACAGTGAAGTTAACCACTTCATTATTGCTAGTTGTTGCTTTTAATTCAATGTCTCTAGTAATTCTTCCAACTAAAATAACACTATTTACCATTATAAACTCCTAAATTATTTTCTAATTGTATCTAGAGTATTAGCTTCAACGTCGTCTACATCAACAACTAAGAAACGAATAACTGCGTCGTTGATTCGACAAATACGTTCAAACTCTTGATTAGCTTCATGATTTGCTTCAACTACAAAAAAGAAATAATATCCATTTTTGAAGTGATCAATTTCATAAGCTAACTCTCTTAAACCGACGTTAGCTTCGTCAATGATTTTACCATCACGATCTGTATAAATCGCTTTAAGTAAATTGATTGTTTCATTAACCATAGCTTCATCCAAGTTAGGTCTAAGAATAAATCCTACTTCATATTTTTTCATTTTTCCTCCTTATGGTCTTTTGGCCAAAATTGGCAAGGAGTAATAAAATTACTCAAATTTATTATATCATAAATAATGATTGATGGAAAGATAATTTATATTAAAAAAATGGGATAAATCCCATTTTTCTACTTAATTAAGCTATGTCCTGTCATTTCACTAGGTTGTTCTACACCTAATAAATCAAGCATTGTTGGAGCTAAATCACATAAACGTCCATCTTCTTGTAATTCTACACCTTCTTTAGTAACAATTAATGGTACTAAACTAGTCGTATGGGCAGTATTTGGACTTCCATCTTCATTTAAGACTTTATCACTATTACCGTGATCTGCTGTAATTAACATTACTCCACCTAAACTATCAACAACTTGATAAATTTGTCCTAAACAATCATCAACTGCTTCTATCGCTTTAATGGTAGGTTCTAACTTACCTGAATGCCCTACCATGTCAGGATTAGCAAAATTTAAAATAACTACATCTGGAGTGTTGGTTTTAAGCTCATTAATTAAATTACTACATACTTCATACGCACTCATCTCAGGTTTTAGATCATAAGTTGCAACTTTTGGTGAATCAATTAATAAACGTTTACAACCAGGATATTCTTTTTCTTCTCCTCCATCAAAGAAGAAAGTAACGTGCGGATATTTTTCTGTTTCTGCAATACGTAATTGGCTAAGACCAGCTTTACTTACTACTTCTCCTAATCCATTATTAAGTTTAGGTAAAGCAAAAGCAATTTCCCCATTAACATCATCATGATATTTCATCATCCCCACAAAGACTAAATTAGTAGGTCGATAATTAGGTTTAAAAACTGGACTTTCAGGTTTTGGATCATAATTAGGGTTAGTTAAAACCCCAGATAATTGAATAGCACGATCGGGACGGAAGTTAGCAAATACTACACTATCATTATCTTTGATCGGTTGCGCAATATTTTTATTAAACGCTGGTTTGATAAACTCATCAAACACACCTTCTTCATAACTAGCATTAACATAATCAATAACATTATCAAAGCTATTACCACTTGCTTCAACAATTGCATTGTATGCTAACTCAACACGATCCCATCGTTTATCACGATCCATTGCATAATAACGTCCACTAATACTTGCTATACAACCAACACCTAATTCATCAATTTTATCTTGTAATTGTTTGATGTATGTTAAACATGTTTGTGGTCCAACATCTCGTCCATCAGTGATAATGTGGACAAATACATTATTAACTTCTTCTTTTTTTGCCATTTCTAATAAGGCTAAAATATGGTTGATGTGGGCATGAACTCCCCCATCAGATAATAATCCTAAAATGTGTAAATTATGATCTTTAGCATTTGTCATTGCATGCATTAAATGTTCATTAGCAAAAAAACTTTGATCTGCAATTGCATTATTTAACAATACTAATGATTGATATACAACTCTTCCTGCTCCAATATTTAAATGCCCTACTTCAGAGTTACCCATTTGTCCATCAGGTAAACCAACATGTCCTCCATCGGCATGTAATAAAGTGTGTGGGTATTTATCCTCAAGCATATCAAAGTTAACTTTGTTAGCTTGTGCTACTGCATTACCATACACTTCATCACGAATTCCCATTCCATCTAATATACATAATACTACTGGTTTCATCTTACTCCTTATCCATTAATATTATACTCTTATTTTGATCAACTTGCAAGGTTATTGTAAAATCTATTTGTTTTATGTGATTAATCAATTGCTCTAATTGTTCATCAATTATATCAAAACTAATCTGGCATTTAACTCCCCAGCAATAATCAAGATTAGCAATAGTGTAGTTTTTAAGTAAATGATCAATCTTATCTACTACGTTTAAATCAACGTTAAAGACAATCTTACTAGCTTGAATTTGTTCACCTATTTTACAATTATTTAAAACTTCACTACAACTTTGGGCATAAGCTCGAATTAAACCTCCACTACCAAGCTTAATTCCCCCAAAGTATCTAATACAAACAACTAATACATGATCCATTTGTTTATATTTTAATACTTCTAACATACTAAAACCGGCTGTTTTACTCGGTTCATTATCATCATCAAAGCCAACTTCGCTTCCGCATACATAAGCATACACAACATGTCGTGCATCTTTATAGTATTCTTTGAATTGCTTAACAATTGGTTTAACATCATCCCCACTACTTAGGGGAATGGCAAAGCTAATGAATTTTGATTTCTTAATCTCAAATTCATGACTAGTTACATCTTTGATTGTCTTCATTTGATTCCTTAACAAAAGAGTTGATTACATCGATCATCTGATTGATTTGTTGATTAATCATATCACTACGCTTATCTGAAAATTGTCGATTATTTAGCCATGTTTGAGAATAAGTATCTAATCCTAAACGATTATACACATTGCTTAATTTTAATTGCTCAATTAAATCCCATTTAACAATAAAGTGTTTAGCAACTTGATCTGCTACTACTTCTTTTTGAGCGGTTGTCAAACTTTTATCTAGTGGATGATTAAAATACATGTGTGTTGTTTCGTGAATTAATGTATAAATCATCCCTGCTTGATTGTCTTGGGTATCAATGGCAATCTCTTTACTAACGATTAAATCACCTTGAGTTTTGATTTTATAGTGACCACCTTTTTGACAACCTTTGCGTTGAGTTTTAACAACTACTTGATGTTCTTGATATAAAGGTGTTAGCAATGATAATAAGCACTTAATTTCCATCTTTGCTCCCAACAATCAATAAAACCACTACTAACCATAGCCACTGAATTAACATTATTTAATCCACCCATTAAGATTGATCGCGTTCTGCTCCTTGATTGATATAAACAATAGTTGCTCCAGCTCCCCCAAATTGTGGTGGTGCGAACTCATAGCGTTCAACATAAGGACTGATACTTAAAGCATCCCACACTTCGTTTTTGATTATATAATCACCATGGCCATGAACAATACACACAAAATGTTGTTTCGTACAATAGTTTTCATATAAGAAACTTTCGACTAGCACTTTTGCTTCATAACGATTAGCACCATGCAAATCTAATTTATGCATGACGTTTGATTATAATTTTATTAATAATCATAATAACAATTAATAAAACTATTAATACAATATAACCTAAGATTATTGATGTTGCAAGTAACATCACAATTAAACTAACAATGAAACTTAATGATGCTAATACCATTACTACAAGGTATTGTTTAAAATCAACTTGCAGTTCATGATTTAAATATAAACTAACTTGTTTTCTAATAAAACTAAATAAATAACTACATCCAAGATAAATCCCTAAGAATAACATTTTATCTTGAGTCCCTAACATATTCATTAAAGGCACTAATAGCGGGAAAGTTAAAATTAAAGGCATTAATCGATTATCAATAAAAATATTGATAATCAATAATAACCCAATAATTAATGATAGATATAGGTATAAATGATAATAATTGATTTGCCAATAACTTCCAAAACTATTAATTGCAATATTCGTAAAAATTACTACCATTATTAAAAATAGGACTAATTTAAACCAATCTGCACATCCTGTAAGTAAATTACGCAATAAGACACGTTCATCACGTTGATTGTGTTTGTGTAAGAAGTTATCTACATAAAATAAAGAAAATAAGAAACATAGTAGTAACCCTACTGCTAGACCAAATAAAATAATTTTACCCCTAATTACACCAAAAGCAATCCCGATCACTAATAAGAGCGCATTAATTAATGTCATTTTTTTCATGTTATCAAAACTTTGCGGAGTATGAACTGTTAACGTTTCACTATCATCAACATATCCATTTACACTTTTGCTTACAATAAACAAACATGATAAAATAACTGTCCCTATTCCTACCATACTGCATACTAAAATAGTATATAATGAGTTTTGAATTGTTAAAAACTCAGTAATCAAATAATAACTAACAATAAAACTACTACTTCCAATAAATAGTCCTGATAAAATATATGATCCATATAAATAATATTTATTAGTAACTTGCGGACGAGTTAATTTAATAAAGTCACTAAAAGGTGCTAAGACCATACTTAGTAAATTAGTTTTAGTATTCATCGGTTTAGTTAAATAGAAATTTGCTTTCTCATTAAACCCAATTGTTTGATAAATTCGATAGATTAAGAAAATTAATAATAAGACAATTGCCATTAAGAAACGGTGATTATATAACACTGTTTTAAAGTCAATGGCTGCAATCATATTTGTCACAAAATCATTAATTTGTGTTGAATTAAATAAAACAATCATGATGATACCCATCATCATCGAAAATAACTCATGTTTTAATTTCGCATATAAAAATAACATAAAGGCGATGATTAAAATATAAACTAACATGCTCTTCTCCTTAATCTATTTCTAAAATTCGTCCTTGATGATCATAATTAAATTTAATAACTAAATCAGGTGTTAAGTTTTGTTGTAAACACTCACTCCACTCAATAAAGATATAGTAATCTTGATCAAGATATTCATCTAATTCTATTTCACTTTGGCTTAATCGATAACCATCAATATGGCATAGATGTGGATCGTAAGTTTTAATAATATTAAATGTTGGAGAAGTAATAGGTGCTTTTATCCCTATTACTTCTCCAAAAGCTTTAACAAAAGTTGTTTTACCAGCACCAATTGGCCCTTCTAAAAAGATAATGCTTCCTGGTGGGTAATGGTTAGCTATTTCTTTAGCTATGTTTTTGTATTCTAGTTCGTTTTTACATAAAATCGTTGGCATCACTATTACCTTGATTGCGTGGCCAGCGGTGTTCTTTAACATCACCACTAGGCTCGTTATTAACCTCGTTACTACTAGTCTCTATTACTGTGTCTTGCATTTGCTTAGTAGTAATTTCATCTTTTGCCTCTTCACTAGTAGGCTCAACTTGATCATAAATACTATCAATATCTTCTGGTAATTCGCGGTTTTTCATTAAATAATCGATTTGTTCTTTATCTAATACTTCTCGCTCACGAATTGTTTTGGCTAGTAAGTGAATATCATCAGCACGACGCATTAAAATTTCTTGAGCACGTGCTTTGGCAGTTTTTAATAACACTTCAATTGCATCATCAATACGTGTTGCTGTCGCTTCACTATATTGTTTATTAGCATATAAGTTTTCAGCACCATTGGCTTCGTATTGATAAACTCCTAAATCACTCATTCCGTATTTCGTAACCATTGCACGAGCAATATTTGTTGCTTGTTCAAAGTCATTATAAGCACCAACTGTTACATCTCCGATAAAGATTTCTTCACTACAACGTCCTGCTAATAATGAAGTTAGACGATCTAATAATTGTTGTTTAGTTGTGAAGCGTTCTTCTTCTTCACTTGGAATATAACTTACATATCCGCCTGCATCACGACGCGGGATAATCGTAATTTTTTGGACTTCCATAGCTCCTTCTAATTCTAAGCCAACAATACAGTGCCCACTTTCATGATAACTAACTACTTGTTTATCGTGGTGTGAATATTTATTAGTTATTTTTGCCGGTCCCATTAATACACGGTCAATTGATTCTTGCAACATCTCTTGATTAATCAATTCTTTACGTTCACGAACAGCTAACAGTGCCCCTTCATTAGCTACTGCCGCTAATTGCGCACCACTCATTCCAGTCGTACTTCTAGCTAAAGAAGCGTAGTCAATATTATCTTTAACTTTCTTATTTGCTAAGTGATAACGTAAAATTGCTTCACGTGTTTTAACTGGCGGTAAGTCTACTAAGATTTGACGATCAAAACGCCCCGGACGTAATAATGCATCATCTAAATTATCTTTTTTATTAGTTGCTGCCATTACAATAATATTAGCATCATCACTATCAAATCCATCCATTTCTACTAACAATGAGTTGATTGTTTGGTTTTGGGCCGGATTTGAATTTTTAGAAACATCACGTTTACCGATCGCATCTATCTCATCGATAAATAGTACAGCAGGCGCTGCTTTTCTTGCTTCCTTAAATACTTTACGAATACGACTAGCTCCAAGTCCAACATACATTTCTTCAAAATCAGAACCACTTACAGCAAAGAATGGTACATTACTCTCACCAGCGACAGCTTTAGCCATTAACGTTTTACCTGTTCCTGGAGGACCTTCTAATAACACCCCGCGTGGCAATTTAGCACCCATCGCTTTATATTTTTGCGGATGTTTTAAAAAGTCAACTAATTCAGATAATTCTTGTTTTTCTTCTTCATAACCAATTACATCTTTAAAAAAGATATTGGTTTTTTTCGGACTAATGTCTTTATTATCAACACCTGGCGTTTTCCCTCGTACCATGTTAAAGATAAAGAATCCTAAAATTAAGAATGATCCAACTTGGAAGATTAATCCTACCCAATCAAATGGTGCTTTGTAAGGATAAGTATTATAACTAATTCCTTGCGCTTCTAAAGCATCTGTTACTTGTTTAATTTGGTATTCTTGAGTAATAACTGTCGTTTGGAATGGTTTTGCTCCAAGACTAACACTACCTTGTAAGACTTGTCCTTGACGAGCAAAAAGATAACTTAACCCTTTAGTTGGATTGACTTCTTTTTCTAATTGTTGCATGTATGCTTGTTGTTCTTCATAACTTTTACCTGCAATACATGAAACTTTCAATTCAGCTAACTCTTGTTTTTTTGCTAATTTATCTTGTTGTTGATCAAAAGTTTCATGACGTTGTTGATTAAGTTTTTCCCCTTGTTGTGTTGTTACTGTTTTACCACTAACAATATACACACCATTATTAGGTGTAATACTTACATCAGCAACTTGGAAGTTTTCAATTTTAGTTAATAATTGTTCTAATGTTAAAGTTTGGGCTTTATCTTGTCCACTCAAAATTGAATTACCAATAATTAATAATAAAATAATTAAGATAAAAATTAAAAATATATTAGGACGTTTTTTCCTATTCATCATCCTCCTCAATTAGGTGATCAAATGGAACACCAATACAGTTTAAATCACGATACATTTCTTTATAATCGAGTCCATAACCTAATAAGAACTCATCAGGTAACGTTTCACCAATATAGCGTGCACTTAAATCAACACTACGACCTGTTGGTTTATCAATCAATGTTGCAATCTCCACAGATTTTGCTCCACGGAACTTAAGTAAATCTATTACCTTCTTAATTGTACGACCACTATCGACAACATCTTCAATTAATAACACATCACGTCCATCTACTTGCGTTTGTAAATCTTTGATGATCTGCACTTCACCGCAAGATTTAGTTCCCCCAAAAAATGATGATACATCCATGTAGTCAATTTCCATTAATACATCAATATGTTTTAATAAATCACTCATAAAAGGGTGACAACCTTTTAATAAACCGACCATTAATACTGGCTGATTTTTATCCTGATAATCTTTGGTAATCTCTGCTCCCATCCGTTTACAAATATCTTGAATTTGTTGATAAGTTACAAAAACTTTTTTTAGCGTTTTTTCTTCTTTAGTCATAATGCTCCTAATATATGTCGTTTTGATTGACTAAACTGATAAATTTATATTCGTTACTAATTTTAATTGGCCAACTATCACGTAGTGGTCTTGGAATTTTTGCTTTAAGCATTTTTCTTTTTATTTTTTTAATATCATTGTGTTTAATGACATCATAATTAGTAATATCAGTTACAAGATATGTGCTGCTACTAATATTATACCCATTTATTACTAAATTATTACCACTGTCTACAACTATTCCTGTCGGTTTGGGGAATTTAGCATCAACTATTAATTGCTCATAAACTTGATAAAGTTTATGATTATGAGGAAGAGCAAACTCTTTATAACCTTGACCATCAAGAGCTTGATTAATACTCGCAATTAATTTCGTTGATAAATGGTGACAATTACTTTTTCGTAATTGGGCATACAAATATAAATTTTTATCTTCCACACTTCGTAATACTTTAAGGTTAAAACTCATTGTTAAATATTTTTGAAATAGTTGATAACGATCAACTATTTCGTTAATTATTATTTGTTTTTCATTGCTGTTTTTTCGATAATTTAGTCGGTAGAAGTTTCTGGTGTATACGTCTTTTTTATTACTAGAATCTTCATACCATATTATACCACTATTTTGAGCATAATCTATGATATTTTCTTTACTTATATCAAGGAGTGGCCGATATATATTTAACCCATTTTCTAAGGTCGTTTTTGTTCTTAAAAACGATGGTAAAATTGCTTCTTGATGGATCATAATTGTTTCCCAATTATCATCTAAATGATGAGCTAAAACTACTCCATCAAGGCGATAATGTTTTACTAAATAATGGTAGGTATTAAGACGAAATTGGCGAGCTTGGTCGTGGAAATTACCGATCTGATCGTAGTAAAAATCAGCGACAACATAAGGTCGCTGATCACGCTTGGCCATATTTTCGACAAGTACTTGTTCTAAGGCATTTTCACTACTTCGCGTATGGTGATTGACATGCACCACCATAAAATCATATCCTAAATCATCCATTAAATGATATAAACTACAACTATCAACTCCACCGCTAACCGCTAGCAAATAACGTTTATTTACGTCTAAATTATTTTTTAGTTCCTGTTTCAGTTGTTGGGAAGACAAAGATAATTTCCCCAGGTTTAGATATTTTATATTGCCCACGAGCAATATCTAAACGCAATTCTTCGTTATTAGCAACAGTTAATTGGCGATTTAATTCTTCTTTTTGCGCTAATTTTTCTTTATTTAAGCTGATTGCTGCTTCGTATTGTCCAAAGATCTTAGGAACTGGCATTAACGAATATACTAATAATCCAATTATGATAATTAGCGCTCCATAATAAATATAGTTGTTACTTAATAGTTTATTTAGTTTCTTCATACCTTTATTATAACAAAAAAAGAGCTTTAAAAGCTCTTTTTTAATGTTTAAAATTATTCGATTACTTTAGAAACAGTTCCTGCACCTACAGTACGTCCACCTTCACGAATTGAGAATTTAGATCCTTGTTCGATTGCTACTGGGTGAATTAATTCAACTGTAAATTGAGTGTTATCTCCAGGCATTACCATGTCTACACCAGCTGGTAATTGCACAGTACCTGTAATATCACTTGTGCGGAAGAAGAATTGAGGGCGGTAGTTGTTGAAGAATGGAGTGTGACGTCCACCTTCTTCTTTACTTAACGCATATACTTCTGCTTCAAATTTAGTGTGAGGAGTAATACTTCCTGGTTTAGCTAATACTTGTCCACGTTCAACTCCATCACGTTCAACCCCACGTAATAATAATCCTACGTTATCTCCAGCTTCAGCGTAATCTAATGATTTTCTAAACATTTCCATTCCAGTTACAACTGTTTTAGAAGTTTCTGGTTTAATCCCAACGATTTCAACTTCGTCGTTTAAGTCTAAGTGTCCACGTTCAACACGTCCTGTTGCTACAGTACCACGACCAGTAATACTCATAACGTCTTCTACAGGCATCATGAATGGTTTTTCGTTGTCACGTGGTGGTGCTTGAATGTAATCATCACATGCATCCATTAATTCTAAGATTTTTTCTTCCCATTGTGCATCTCCTTCTAATGCTTTTAAAGCAGATCCACGAATGATTGGAGTGTCGTTTCCTGGGAAATCGTAAGTTTCTAATAATTCACGAACTTCCATTTCTACTAACTCGATCATTTCTTCATCATCAACCATATCACATTTGTTTAAGAATACAACAATGCGAGGTACCCCTACTTGACGAGATAATAAGATGTGTTCACGAGTTTGTGGCATAGGCCCATCAGTAGCTGCAACTACTAAGATTGCCCCATCCATTTGTGCTGCACCAGTAATCATGTTTTTAACGTAGTCAGCGTGTCCTGGACAGTCTACGTGAGCGTAGTGACGTTTGTCAGTTTCATATTCTACGTGAGCTGTTGAAATTGTAATCCCACGTTCTTTTTCTTCAGGAGCTCCATCGATTTGGTCGTAAGCTTGTGCTATAGCTCCACCTTTTTTAGCTAAAACGTTAGTAATAGCTGCTGTTAATGTAGTTTTTCCGTGGTCTACGTGACCAATTGTTCCAATATTAACGTGTTCTTTCGAACGATCAAATTTTTCTTTTGCCATTACAGCCTCCTTATTTGTTATTCTTATATATTATACTATATTTTTAAACTTTTGGTAATTATTATTTATTATTAATAATATCTTGTGCAATGTTACTTGGACATTCATCATAGTGATCCATTGCCATTGAATAAGTTGCACGACCTTGAGTAAATGTACGTAAGTCAGTTGCATATCCAAACATTTCACTAAGTGGTACAAACGCACTAATCAATAATGCATTACCACGGTTTTCTTGACCTTGAATTTGTCCACGACGAGAAGATAAGTCACCCATTACATCTCCCATATATTCTTCAGGAGTAACTACATCTACTTTCATCATTGGTTCTAATAAAACTGGGTTACAGTTTTTGTAAGCTTCTTTCATTGCCATACTAGCAGCGATACGATAAGCTTGTTCGTTACTATCTACATCATGGTAAGAACCATCGTATAATTTAGCTTTAACATCGATTAATGGGAATCCAGCAAGAGCCCCTGTTTTCATTGCATCTTCTAAACCAGCTTCAACAGCTCCGATGTATTCACGAGGAATAACCCCACCAACGATTGCGTTTTCAAATTCAAATCCGCTTCCTGGTTCAAGTGGAGAGAATTCAATCCAAACGTGACCATATTGTCCACGTCCTCCTGATTGTTTAATGTATTTCCCTTCAGCTTCACCTGTTTGACGGAAAGTTTCACGGTAACTTACTTGTGGTGCACCAACGTTTGCTTCCACCTTAAATTCACGTTTTAAACGGTCAACAATAATATCTAGGTGTAATTCACCCATCCCTGAGATAATTGTTTGTCCTGTTTCATGATCAGTATAAGTTCTAAAACTTGGATCTTCTTCAGCAAGTTTTGCTAAAGCGATACCCATTTTATCTTGATCAGCTTTTGTTTTTGGTTCAATTGCTACACTAATAACTGGTTCTGGGAAATTAATTGATTCAAGGATAATTGGTGATTTTTCGTCACATAATGTATCCCCTGTTGTTGTATTTTTAAGTCCGACAATCGCAGCAATATCTCCTGCATAAACCATGTCAATTTCTTTACGGTCATTAGCGTGCATTTGCATTAAACGTCCAACACGTTCTTTGTTATCTTTAGTTGCATTCAATACATAACTTCCTGATGATAAAGTTCCTGAGTATACACGGATGAAACTTAATTTACCAACATATGGGTCTGTCATGATTTTGAATGCTAAGGCACTAAACGGTTCACTATCACTACTTGGACGAGCTTCTTCTTCACCATTTGGTAATATCCCCATAATTGGCGGTACATCAAGGGGTGAAGGTAAGTAATCAACTACTGCATCAAGTAATGGTTGAATCCCTTTGTTTTTAAATGCAGAACCACATAACATTGGGAAGAAGTCCCCAGTGATTGTAGCTTTACGAATAATTGCTTTTAATTCATCAACAGTAAATTCATAACCTTCAAAATATTTTTCCATTGCTTCATCATCATAAGCAACAGCAGCTTCAATTAATTCATCACGGAATTGTTGAGCTTCTTCTAACATGTCAGCTGGAATATCAGTAACATCGACATTTTCGCCTAATTCATCTAAGTAAATTTCAGCTTTCATCTCTACTAAGTCAATGATTCCTTTGAAATCAGCTTCGCTACCAATTGGTAATTGAATTGGGTGAGCATCAGCAGCTAAACGATCATGCATTGTTTTTAAAGAATATTTAAAGTCAGCACCTGTTTTATCCATTTTATTGGCAAAGACAATACGAGGTACTTTATAAGTTGTTGCTTGACGCCATACAGTCTCTGTTTGCGGTTCTACCCCACTTTGGGCATCAAGTACAGCTACTGCTCCATCTAATACACGTAAACTACGTTCTACTTCGATTGTAAAGTCTACGTGACCTGGAGTATCGATAATGTTAATACGATTACCTTTCCAAGCCGCAGTTGTTGCAGCTGAAGTAATTGTAATCCCACGTTCTTGTTCTTGCTCCATCCAGTCCATTTGTGAAGCACCATCGTGAGTTTCACCGATTTTGTGTGTTTTACCAGTGTAGTATAAAATACGTTCAGTTGCAGTTGTTTTACCGGCATCGATGTGTGCCATGATTCCGATATTACGAGTATTTTCTAAACTAAACTCTCTTGGCATACTTTTCCTTTCTAATTTATAAGATCATTACTCTTATCGACGGTAGTGAGCAAATGCTTTGTTTGCTTCTGCCATACGGTGAGTATCTTCTTTTTTCTTAACGCTTGCTCCATGACCTTGAGCGGCATCCATAATTTCTTTAGCAAGACGTTGTTCCATTGTTTTTTCATGACGTAAACGTGCATAGTTTACTAGCCATCTTAAACCTAAAGTTTCACGACGTACAGGACTTACTTCCATTGGAATTTGGTAGTTAGTTCCCCCAATACGTTGCCCTTTAACCTCTAATGATGGCATGATGTTATCCATAGCTTCTTGGAATACATCTAATGGATTTTTACCAGTTTCTTTTTCGATAATTTCGAAAGCTTTGTATAAAATTCTTTCACTAGTTTGTTTTTTACCATCAACCATTAATTTGTTGATTAATTTAGAAACAACTTTAGAATTATAAACTGGATCTGCTAAGATTTCTCTTTTTGCGATTTTTCCTTTACGTGGCATAACATCTCCTTTCTTAAAATGATTTCAAATTAAATTATTTAGGGCGTTTAGCACCATAACGAGAACGCGCTTGTTTACGATCAGCAACTCCAGCTGTATCTAAAGTACCACGGACGATTTTATAACGAACCCCCCCTAAGTCTTTAGTTCGACCACCGCGAAGTAACACTACAGAGTGTTCTTGTAAGTTGTGACCAATTCCTGGAATATAAGCTGTAACTTCTAACCCATTACTTAAACGCACACGCGCATATTTACGTAACGCTGAGTTTGGTTTACGAGGTGTCATTGTTCCAACACGTGTACAAACTCCACGTTTTTGAGGTGCATTATAGTTGTTGTATTCTTTTTTTAAAGAGTTATAACTTAAACCTAATGCAGGTGAGTCAGATTTTCTTACTTTATCTTTTCTTCCTTTACGGATTAACTGATTTATAGTAGGCATCTTACCTCCTTTCGTTGTTACATTATCTCGGGTGTATTAAAACACAAATTTATTATAGCAAATTATATTGTTATTGTCAAAAATAAAAGTGGATGTTAAAATCCACTTTATTTATTTTCTTCGCATTCTAAGATACAATATACTTGAAGCAATAACAATAATTATTAATACTCCATTAATTGATTTTGCACTCGTTTTCGGTACTTTAGGATATTGATCAGGTGTTGGTTTTATTGGTTCTACTGGTTTAGTTGGTGGCTCTGGTTTTGTAATTGCTAAAACAGTTGGTGGTTCAGGTTTAACTGGCATCGTTGGTTTTGGTGGCACAATCGGCAAAACTGCATTAGGAATATCGCTAGTGTACGCTGTCCATTCACCTCCTCTAGATTCATTAACAGCTCCGATTCCGTGTGAATATATAGTATAATCAACCGTACTACCTGAAGTAATTACACCAGCTCCAGCAACACGCCAGAAGTCAGGGCTATTAGATAAGTCCCAATTACCATATGCTCCGGTATCAAAGGCATTCCCTGAACCGTTACCTTCATTTGTGTATTCATCAGCATAAATAGGACCACCACCTGCTGCTCGTTGACCGTGTTGACTAACAATGCTTCCGGTAATTGGTACAAATTCAAAGTTATAATTAATTACTTCTTCTCGCCAAGCTGGACCCCCTGGAAAGTTGTTGTTATTTAAACTAGCTACACTAATAACAGCAGGATATTCCTCACTAAATTGGACTTCAGTTCCATCAGCGTAGTAGAATTTAGTTTGACATCTTAAGGCACTAGCACCATTGCCAGTATTATCATATGTCGGTAAGTTTTCTACATAAAACCCATTTGTTGGGTCATTATAAATGAATAAATTCATTTCATTTTGACCATTTAACGTTTGATCTAAACTAAAAGTATTAACTATTTTAGTAACAGGTTCCCCAGAAAAGTAACTGTTTTTTAAATTACTATAAGTAGCAACTACTTGTTCACCTTTACTAATTCTACGACCTACGTTAGGTTTATGTGCTCCATTTGGAGTTACGACATCTTTTGGTGCAGCAATATCAGTTGTTGGTGTTCCACCAGTAATATTTAATGTTGCATTTGGATCACTACCAAATTGTAAGGCTTGCCCAATGGGTTTACTTAAGTGCCCAGGTTTATCTTTATCTGCTTCCATTTGAGCTAGTACCTTATCATACTCAGCTTTTTTTTGATTGTATTGTGCTAACTCTTGTTCATATTTTTCATAATCTTTATCGTATTGTTGCAGTTTTTTCTCATAATCTTCTTGGTTAATTTTATCTTGTTCAAGATTTTTATTATATGTGTCTAAATCTTGTTGATATTTTTGCATATCAGCTTCATATTGAACTAAGTCTTGTTGATATTTTTGATATGCTTGCTCATAATTTGCCAATGCTTCTTCAAATGTTATATTTTTTTCACTTGCTAAAATACTAGCAGGTAAAATAATAATCATTAAAAGAATTCCTTTAATTAACTTTTTCATTTTTACTCCTTTATTCCATTTACATTATATCACTTCTTTTTTTTTTGTGTGAAAAAAAGGAATTTTTTTGTGATTTGCACGCGATAATCTCACAAAAATATCGACAATATTAGATAATAATATTGGAGGTATTATGGAAA
>UWSE01000002.1 GCA_900551955.1 uncultured Mollicutes bacterium
TTGCTTAATAGTTAGTCGATCTTGTAATGTCATTTTATTGTTTTTTCTCATTTTTCCTCCAAAAATATTTTACCATTACAGGGTGGCAACTTTCATTTTACAATCTACAATTCAATAGTTATTTTGACACAAACCAAAAAAGGTGCTATAATACCTTTGTTAAGTAGTCATACTTGACACATACTTTTCGTATGTATATTATCCATATTAGTCTAGGATTGATTAATATGAAGACCTCCGTTCTTCACTTTAGTGCGCAATCCTTCCCAGCGCAATAATAAACCGAATTAGTAGATCCTAGACATAAATAAATATAAACAAAAGGTTTGCAATCGCAAACCTTTTTTAATAATATATTTTTCTAACATCTATTTTAGCTTCAACAATTAGTTGTCTTAGTAGTTTGTCATTTTCTGTTTGGACTAATAATTGTTGATAATATTTATTTTTATGCTTATAAATATATTCTTTATAATAGACATTAATCTTATGTTTATTTAAATATTTAATAATTTTATGATAACTATATTTACACCCTTGATGAGTTTTATCATATACATATAAAATAAATAAATTAGGTAATTTGTTTTTATTTTGCGTAAGTAACATAGTTTTAATATATTTTGCACTACTAATATAGTTTACTTCCTCTACCACTTTGTGTGGCGGATAAGATAGAATGTTAATTATTTGTTTACTATAGGAAGATAAATAATTATATGTGCGCATATTGTCTAAGCTATTAAAGATATTATTTATTCTTAGTGTTGGATCTAACATATAAGTTAATGTCAAATCAAAGTTAATTATTGGTAGTAAGATATTATCTGTTACAAATACAGCTCCTTGTTTTTGTAACTCATCAATATCTCTAATGACTTTATATTCAAGTTGAAATCTAGAAATGAATTCTTGCATTTCATCTTCTACTTTTTGTAAATAGCATTCACAACCTTCAGGGCATACTCCAGGCGTTGTTGATACGTATTTACATTGTGGACACATATAGACTTGTTGATGATTAGTTGGATGATAAATACAAATGTTTCCAACTTTCAATGCTTCTTTGATGATATTAATCAGCTGTGGATCATTTAGTTGTAGTTGATTAACTACAACTTGGACATTACGTTGATTATATAAATTATTAATTAAAGGATAGTTATCAATACTATTTACTTCTAATCGACTTTTATCTAATAATTCTTTAATATTAATATAAGGATTATCATCACGATTGTAATTTTTATCACTAGCATTTATCATCGTGATAACTGGCAATTGATTAAATGGTAAAAATAAAGCTCGGTAAGTTCCTACTATTAGATTTATCTGATTATCTTTTACTAACTTGTAAATTAAACTATATGTGTTGATGTTATCTTTTTCCTTTATTGTCGCAAAAGTTGTATCTTTATCAATTAATTGCTTAGTAACTTGACTAACAACATCATCGTTAGGACATAAAATAATTTCTGGACGGTAATTAGTTTTTAAAACTTTTCCGTAATAGATGTGATTAGATTTTATTCGTGTTACTACTTGTCCATTATTTCTTCCATCTTTTAACTTATTTTCATCTAATTTATATTTTTTAATATTAGTTTTATTTAAAACTATGTGATCTGTATCAGTTATTAATACTTCTTGCTCTATTATTTTCTGATTAACTAATGCTTTAAATAATGTTGGATTAATAAATAAATTAACCAATTCAAATAAAGATGTAATGGTATTTGTTGATAAATGTTTTAATAAGAATTGCTGGTACTTATTCAAACTACGATTGACTAAAATTGATTCAATTGGTTTAATCTTAATCGATTTAGCTTCTGGTTGATTATTATGAATATCTAAAACAAAAGCTAAATATTTACGATTATTATAATCTACTACAACCAATGAAGAAAAAGTTAGTTGTGAAGCTTGTTCACTACTAACTTGATAAGTCCATATTTTATTATTACCTTCAAATTTATGCAATATTATAACATCAACAAACACATAACTCCTATTTTATTTTTCTAATCATACTATAATTAGGAATTGATACCTCATAAGGAATATATACTTCCATTAAAGGGTGATTAGCTCGATCAATTAATTCACCATCTTTGTTATACATTTGATCGATACTAAAAGTAATATTGTCACTATTAGGTGTTAATATTTCAATATTATCACCTTTACAGAAACAATTACGTTGTTCTACTTTGATATATCCATTTTGATAATTAACAACCATACCGACAAAATCGATATTACTAGCTGGCTTATATTGTTCGTTATAGATTTGATCTTCTATTCCTAAATCACCTATAAAGGCACCGATATAAGTTTCTCGACTCGCTGCTTTTTCTAATTCATAAAGCCACTCATCTTTAACTTTAAAATTATCTGGATCTTGATAGTAACTATCAATCGCTTGACGATACACTTTTGTCACAGTAGCTACATAATGATAAGTTTTCATGCGCCCTTCTACTTTTAAACTATCTACACCTAATTCTAAAATTTGGGGTAGATAGTTTAAAGTATCCATATCTTTGGCCGACATATTAAACGCCGTTTCTTCTTCACTTAAACTAACAGGGATGATTTGATCATTATCTTTTTTCATTAATTGATAATCCCAACGACAAGATTGACAACATCCACCACGGTTAGAATCACGACTAGTCATGTGATTAGATAATGTGCAACGTCCTGAATAACTAGAACATACAGCTCCGTGAATAAAGATCTCTATTTCACAATCAGTATGATCTACAATATCTTTGATTTCATCAAAAGATAATTCACGAGCAAGGACTACACGGCTTGCCCCTAATGATTGATAATAATTAACAGCTTGGTAATTAGTAATACTATGTTGTGTAGAAATATGAATTTCTAATTCTGGGGCATATTGTTTACATATATGAATATAACCAGGATCAGAAACGATAATTCCTGTTACTCCACATGCTTGTAAGTGGACAACAAATTCTTTAAAACCTTCAAAGTTTTCTTCATGGGCAAAAATATTTGTTGTTACATAAACTTTAACACCATATGCTTTGGCAATTTGACAGCCCTCTTTGATATCTTCATAACTGAAGTTATCTGAATTAGAACGAAGTCCAAATTCATAACCACCCAAAAAGACTGCATCAGCTCCATAGATGCAGGCTATTTTTAATTTCTCAAGATTTCCAGCCGGGATTAATAATTCTGGTTTATTCATACTCTTCCTAATACACAGTTCGTTTATATAAAAATCCAGTTTGGAATTTTTTATAAGGGCAAATTGCTTCAACTTTTTCTAGATAAGTTTTAGCAATTTGTTGATATTGACTTGAATCATTAATTAACAATTCATATGCTTCAACATATAAACTTAAGATTTGTTTAAAATCACTATTTTTATATAAGAAACTATCTAATTTAACATATTCTAGATTAAGGTCTGCTAAATCATGTAACTTATGAATCGTACATAAATCACTACTTGCTAAAATATGAGTCCCTTGTTCATTTTCGACGATTGGATAATGAACATCTCGTTCACTATCATATAAGTAAAATTCTTCATTCAAATCAAAACTTTGTTGTTGATAATTTTGGTAGTTAGAAATAAGCGGACGCAATGATTGATACATATAAATGTGTCCATGTCCACTCATACTAACTAATCCTTGTTTATGATCACAAATAGCTTTTATTTCTTTTAAATTAATTTCTTTAGCAACTTCAATTCCACTGATCCCTAACCAGTCTGATAGTTGCGAAAAATAATGATTAGTAATCGTAGTTTCAGTATTATAGATTACTTTTAATTTTAAATTATGTTCTTTAATAATGTTCAATATTCCTAAATCAGCAACATAAATATATTCAATCCCAATATTGTCTAAATCGATTAGATATTGTTCAAGTTGAGGTAATTGGTGATTATGAAACAGTTTATTGATATTAACAATAACGGGTTTATTTGTAGTTTCTTGCAATTTGTTGATATCATCTACACTAAAATCGCCATTAGCACGAAGTGCAAATTGATTATTGGCAACAATTAATGCACCAATTGCATCAGTCTTAAGACAATAATCAATTAAATCATGATCAGGACTGACTACTACACTATATTTCCACATCTTGCTCCTTTATCATTATTCCTAAACCATCTCCTTCTTCTAATAAGATGAACTTATAACCTGGTTGGTTATTAGCAAAGTCAATAAAGTTACGTAACTTTCTTGTCAGTTGTCGCATATTACGACTTTCAATTGCTTCTGGTTGTTTAAAAGTTAATCCATGAAATAGAAGGTTATCTACAACAATAATTCCCCCAACATTTAAATGGTGTTGATACTTATTAAAAAAGTTAATGTTTTGTGCTTTAGCTGCATCAAAATAGATCATATCAAATTTACCTAATTTGGTATCATCGAATAATAAGGCATCATTACAAAACAACTGGATATTAACATCTAATGGATCAATAAATCCTTTAGCTAAATTGTAACGGTATTCATCACGTTCAATACTTACTACTTCAGCTCCACTAATATCATGCATCAATAACGCTGAATAACCAATGGCAGTCCCGATTTCTAAAATTCGGCTTGGTTGATAGTGATCAACTAGCTCAATTAGTATTTTAGCTCCGCTATCTTCAATGATCGGAATATCATTATTACGAGCAAATTCATGCATCTTTTCCAGTTGTTGTTGTATCATTTTAACCTTTCTAAAAAAAATAAAATTAGTCATTACTAATTTTATTTTCAATATATTGACTAATTGTGTTGATTGTTTGTGGTTGTTGATTAGTATAAAAATAAACTAAATCTTGATTAACATTTAACATTGAAAGAATTTTTTGTTTATGTTTATTAAGTTTAGTTTTGGCAATTTTATCTAACTTAGTACAAACAATAATATAATCTAGTCCTAATTGTTGAATATACTCTAACATCGCTAAATCATCGCTCGTTGGTCCAACTTTAAAATCAATTAGTTGGATCACTAATTTAATTTTCTCATCAGTTCTTAAAAATGTATCAATCATATCTAAGAATTGATTACGCATCGTAAAACTAACCTTAGCATAACCATATCCAGGCACATCAACAAGTGTTAATTGGTCATTTATATAGTATTGATTAAGGGTACGTGTTTTCCCGGGCGTTTGGGAAATATAGGCTAGCTTTTTACGATTCGTTAAACAATTAATGAAACTACTTTTACCGACATTACTTCTACCTAACAATACAATATCAGATCCTTCATGGGGATCTAGTTTCTTATAATCTACATAACTACCAATATATTTTGCATTGTTTACATCTAACATGATTTCTTCTTCGCTTTTGGTTTATGGTTAACAATAGGTTTTTTATTATTTTCAATGACATCTTTATCAATTACAATAGATGTCACACTTTTATCACCTGGCACCTCAAACATTAAATCATTCATCGTTTTTTCTAAGATTGAACTTAAACCACGTGCTCCAACATTACGTTCTATTGTTTTGTGGGCCATTGCTTTTAGCGCTTGCGGCTCAAATTTTAATTCGACATTATCCATCGCAAACAATTTTTCATATTGTTTGACAATCGCATTCTTCGGTTTAGTTAAGATATGTAGCATATCTTTTTCATTAAGCGGCACTAATGGGGCAATGTTGTTTATACGTCCCATAAACTCCGGAATCAATCCGTAGTTAATTAAATCATCACTAGTAATATTTTCATATAACTCTTTTTGACTTAAAGTTTTAGTATCACTCTTCATGTCAAACCCAACATCTTGTTTAGTGAAACGTTTTTTAACAATTGTCTCAATGTTAGGGAATGCTCCACCAACAATAAATAAGATATTAGAAGTGTCGACTTTAACCATTTCTTGGTTAGGGTTTTTTCTCCCTAATCCTAATGGTACACTAGCTTCAGTACCTTCGATTAATTTAAGTAGTGCTTGTTGCACTCCTTCACCACTAACATCACGAGTGATAGATAACCCATTACTACGTTTGGCAATTTTATCAATCTCATCAATATAAACAATTCCTCGTTCAGCTTGACGGATATCACCATTAGCATTTTCAATTAAACGGGTAATTACTGTTTCGACATCATCACCGACATAACCCGCTTCTGTTAAACTAGTAGCATCAGCTATTGCAAATGGAACATGTAAAATACGAGCTAATGTTTTTGCCAGTAATGTTTTCCCCACTCCTGTTGGTCCTACTAACATAACATTATTTTTACTTAATTCAACTCCATCTTTACTATCATCCATTAAACGTTTATAATGATTATAAACAGCAATAGATAATACTTTTTTGGCTTGATCTTGTCCAATTACATATTCATCTAACAGTTTTTTAATTTTTTTGGGAGTAAAGTTATGAATGTCTAAATTAACGAGTTGTTGATTGCGTTTTTCTAACTCAATAGCAGCATGTTCAACACAAGTTTCACAAATACAAGCTTTACCGCTACCAATAACTAGAACTTCAACTTCATCTTCATAACGTCCACAAAATGAACAATATCTTTGTCCAACCATTATTCTCCTAAGATTAATTTAATAGTTTTATCAACAGCTAATTCATCTTTGATTTGAGCTTCAATATTTAATTTTTCAATTTGTTCTTTAATATCTTTTTGTGTAGTTTTTTGTGCTTCTGCTAATTGTTTGATATACTCTTTGTATTCTTCAGCAGTTGTTTTAATTTTTTCTTGTGCCATGATTGCATTAATAATCATAGAGTTACGAACACGTTCTCTAGCTTCTTTTCTAATTTCATCTTCAAAGGCTTCTTTTGTAGTATTTGTAAGTTGTAAGAATAAATCTAAACTCATTCCTTGTTGTGCTAAGTTAGCTTCAATTTGTTTAACTTGTGCTTTTAATTGACTTTCTACTGCAGCTTCAGGAATAGTTACTTTATTATCTTTTGCAATTTTTTCAAATACTTTATTAGAATATTCTATATTAATTTCTTTTAATTTTTCATCTTTTAATTGTTGCTCAACAGCTTCTTCTAGTGCTTCTTTTGTTTCAACATCGAATTGACGAATTTCTTTTACAATATCATCTGTTAATTTAGGAACTTTTTTAGTTTTAACTTCATGGACCGTTGTTTTAAATAATGCATCTTTTCCTGCCAAACTTGGTTCACCATAGTTTTCTGGGAAAGTTACTTTAACATCAACAACATCACCTTCTTGAGATCCAATTAACTGTTCTTCAAATCCAGGAATAAATGCTCCGCTTCCTAATTCTAAAGGATAGTTATCTCCTTTTCCACCAGCGAATTCTTCACCGTCAACTGATCCAACAAAGTCAATAACAACAGTATCACCATTTTCAGCTTTACCTTCTTTAATCTCCATGATTGCTTTATCTGCTAACAAACCATCAATTGCTTCTTTGACTGCTTTTTTAGTCACTTTAGCTTCTGGTTTTTTGATTGCTTCGTGCGCTTCTTTATAACCTTCTAATTCTAAAACTGGCATAATTGCAACACTACCAGTAACACTGAACCCTTTTTCTTTATTTGCTTGTAATTTATCCCAATCAATTTCAAATTGACCAATTACATCTAAATTATTTTTAGTAACAATTTCAGTTAAACCTTGATTAATAGCTTGATCTACAGAATCTGGAATAACTACATCATACCCATATTTTTTCATAAAGAAAGATCTAGGCATTTTCCCTTTTCTAAAACCATCCATTTCAACAGTTTTAATTTTTTCATCAACTAATTTATCTAACAATTCTAAATATTCCTTAGCATCCATTTTAATGCTAAAAGTTGCTGTATCTTTATTAGTTTTTACACTTGTTTTCATCTTACTCCTTAAAAATAATAATATATATTAATTATACCACAATTAATTTTACTATTAACCATTAAATTAATCAAAATATCATAATTTATGCTTTTTTGATAGGTAAAATAACTTTTATGCCAAACTTAAACATTTCTTGGTAATTATTTTAACAACAATTCACTATATTAGCACTATTATCATACCTATTTTCCCCTATCAACTAAAATATATGCTATAATAATATTGTTTTTATATGGCGTTTGTGGTGAAGTGGTTAACACTCCGGATTGTGGTTCCGGCATGCGCGGGTTCGATCCCCGTCAAACGCCCCATTTTAAAATAAATAAAGTGTAAATATTTCAGCACTCAGTTAAAAATGTCCCGCTAAAAAAAGCGAGACATTTTTTGTTATAATTATAAAAAAGAATAGTACTACATCCGTATAATCCTGAGCTGAAGCTTCAGATATTTTTAATTTATCGACTTCTTTTATTTTTTGAACTTTCTAATAACGAAATGGAAAATAAGTAAAACAATTACGACTACAATAATATATGTAAGCATGAATCGATTAGACATTTGTTCACCGCTATTATTCATTAGAACAACTCCGTATGATTCTTTATAACTATTCATAGTTTCAACGGGTGCTTTATCAAAAACTTGAGCAATAGAATATTTCATCAAGACTTGTTTTAATAGTGAATTTACCTGAGTTAGAGGAAACCAAGTCATTATGCGCCGCAAAGTTTCTCCAACTGAACCAATAGATAAGTAAACTCCCGAAATAAAACCAATAAAAGTTCCAACAATAGTGCTCAAAGTTGTAAAAGCTGAACTACTATGGATAAATAACAATACAGGGAGAATCATTACTGCTGACAAAATAGTACCTAATGTTATTATTCCAAAAATAGCGAGATAATCCATCATTGAATAATGTAATAGAGAACTAAATCCATTAAAGATGCAAATAGCAAATATACATGAGAGCAACGTCATTATAATTCCAAATATTATAGAAAAGATTGCATATCCCAGTTCAACTTTAAAATTTGATATAGGGCTAACCTTAAAATCTTCACTCAGCTTTTTCTCTCTATCCGAGACCATGACACCAAATGCTCCTAACGTACTAGTCATTGAAACAATTGTTGTCAATCCTGAAATTAGCCATAGATTAACCATTTGGATGGCTTCGGTAGAGATTGATTCACTGTTTAAGGCAACCTTAAGGGCATCAATCTGGATTTGTCCTAAAAAAACTTGGTAAACCAAGATAAGTATTATAACTGACAGAAAAGACATAAAAAATGCCAATTTATCTCGTGTATACACCTTACAATTTCTAAGAATTAATTGAAACATTATTCTCTCCTTGCTTTTCTCTCAATAAGTTCAAATAAGCTGATTCCAAATTCGAATACTCAACATTAAAAGTATCAATAACTGATTTACCTTGATTTAATGAAATAATTTCCATCATATCATCAACACTGATATCTTTAAAGATGATTTCACTACTAGAAATAACCTCGCACTTATTGGCAAAACTTGAAATAGAAAGATGATCTACAGACTTTCCTTCTTTTAAGGTTAACTTCAAATTTGTTGTTGAATGTTGCTGGATAAAATTGGTAATATCACCTGAATAATATAGATTGCCTGAAATTAGTACATTGAGAATATCACAACTAGCCATTTCCTCTAGATAGTGGGTGATTAAAACCACTGTCATATTATCCTTTTTATTTAGTTCATTAATGGCTTCCCATAAATCATGACGTGACTGTGGATCCAAACCAGTAGTTGGTTCATCTAATAAGAGCAAAGAAGGTTTTGGTAAGAGTGCTCGAGCAATATCAACTTTTCTTTTTTGGCCACCTGATAAATTACCATATTTTTGTTTTCTTATTGTCGAAACATCAAGATACGTTTTTAATTCTTCGATACGTTCTCGAACTTGTTTTTTGGATAAATTATATAAAGCTCCCCTAGACTGCAAATTTTCCTCGACTGTGAGATTATCATCAAGACGATTGCTCTGAAAAACAATTCCAATATGTCGATAGAATTCCTTATTGGATAAAGATTTTCCATCTACTTCCCAAATAATTTCTCCTGAGGTTTGTTTGAAATTTCTAATCAACAAATTGAAAAGGGTAGTTTTACCAGCACCATTCGGTCCAAGGAGACCGTAGAATTTTCCTTTTTCAAAGGTCAAGTCAATTCCTTTTAAAGCTTCGAAAGAACCGAACTTTTTTCGAATATTCTTTAATCTAATTTCCATTATCTGACACCAATATCCTTTCCGTGAATTGTTACTCCCGCTAACAAATGTTTCATAATTCGTCCGTTAAAAATTTATACATTTCAGGGTATGATTTGTTGATAACTGATAAATCATTAATTACTAAATCAACTTTAGTTTTAAACAAAATCGCCATTAAACAAATCCGATGATCATCTCTTACATCAATAGTTGCAGGTTGCCAATCACAATTAGGATTAATAATAATCCTATTATCTTGATATTTAAGATCAAGATTAATTTGTTTGGCAAAATCAAGAATTGCATCTAACCGATCACATTCCTTGTAACGCAAACGATCAACATTAACGATTGTTGTAGAATGATCAAAGAATTGCGTTACAAAGACTAGTGTTGGTACTAAATCAGGACAATTAATTGCATCAATCATGTTTGGTTGATTATTGATAATATCGACCAAACAGTGATCTGGTTGATATGTATTTTGATTTTCTAAAAAATTAATATCAACCCCGCTAAAACGTAGTGCACGTAAATATCCTAAACTACTTTCATCATATTCATTGTTATAGACTAAATCTTGTTTGTAAAATTGATTTCCTTTTACAGTAATGGTATTGCCATTAAAATCAATATCAATACCAAAAAAGTTTAAGATGCTAATTGTCATCAAAATATAATTTTTTGATGATATATTGTCAATAATTAATGTTGTATCTTCATCTCTAAGTGGTAAGATAAATAATATCCCACTTATAAATTGAGATGAGATACCACCATCAATGTGGTAAGTCGATTTATCTTGCCATCCACTAACACTAATCATATTATCTTGATAGTCAATATTAACAAAATCTTTATAACTATCAAGCGGACGATTAAGTAAACTTGACTTTCCGCTAAATTTAAATTCTTTAAACAAGAAACTTAAAATCGGAATACAAAAACGCATTGTTGTACCACATTGATTAAGATCAATAATATCAGTTGGTGGTCTTAGATTGCTACTATCTACTTCTATTTGATTATCACTAGTAGAAACAATACAACCACAAGCTTTTAAAACATTAAGTGTTGCCAATATATCCTCAGACCAACTAATATTATTAATAGTTGTCTTACCACGATTTAACATACTAGCAAACAGACAACGGTGTAATTGCGATTTAGAATAATTAGGTGCTATTATGGCTCCATCAAAGTTATAAATCATTAACACCTCCATCCAACAGTTACAAACGAAGTCGAATAGTTTTGTTTAAATAAACTATTCAATTAAGTTTAACGCATATTAAAAAGTTAAATTGTTTCATTCAAAGGATTTGACTTTACCTTCACTTAAGAATAGAAATATAACATTAAATACACAAATCTTATTTTTCTTCAGCTTCTTTTCTTTGTATTACCGATTTCTTGACTATAACTTTTCAAATTAGCTGAACTAGCTCTTAGTTCTTCGATATTTAATCTTATATTCATGATTTTCACCTCCTTTGATTATTTCTAACCCACACTACTACCTACCAAATGTTATTAATAATCATTTTTATCTAAAGTTAATAAGAATTCTTGAAAATCAAGTTCCTCTTCATTTTGCATTCCTACAAATAAAATTCTTGTAATACCCCCATTGTTAAAAAAGGATATATTATCTTGCGTTTGAATCCACATTATATAATTAACTGCTACATAATCATATAATTTTTCTCTAAAAGTGAATCTTTTTCTTATTCTACAGCAATCTCTGCTTCTTCAAATTTCTCATTAAATGGTTTGATTAATTTATTAACAAATGGTTTTAATAATAATCCGACTAATAAGAATACTAAACTGTATATAATCAAGATAAAGATGTCATGGTATAAAATGGTATTTACAACTCCTCCCATCGCTTCTCGACCAATACCAATTGCATAAGTGAAAGGCAAGAATGGATTTATTCCTTGGAAGAATCCTGACATTAATTGAACCGGATAAGTACCACCACTAGCAGCTACTTGTAATACTAACATAATAATACTAATTACTTTACCTATGTTACCAAACACAGATACTAAGGTATAGACAATAATCGTAAAACATAAACTACTAAAGATCATTCCCGCAACAAATAGTGGGGTATTAGTCATTTGTACTTTAAGAATAAAAATATCTCCTACACTTACTATCAATGCTTGCATAATGGCAATACTTAAGAATAATAATAATTTACCTAAGTAGTTTTGCCAACCTTTATATTTATCACTAGCATTGACTTTTAACATACTAACTAATAATAAACATCCTACCCATAAACATAATACTGTGTAAAATGGCGTCATGGCTGTACCATAGTTACCCATAGCATAAATACTTTGTTCATCTAGAGTAACTGGATGAGCTAAGAAGTCAGCTCTAGCTACTGCATTAGAAGTAATAAAATCTAAAATGGCATTTAAATTTTTATCATTATTATTAAGATCAATACTATCTACTACTCCACTTACAAACGCTTCAAGTTGTGGTAATTTGGATTGTAGATAACCCGTTACATCTTGACCTGATTGTGCCATACTAATTGCTGTATTAACAATAGAATAAACTGTCGGAATTTCACTTTGGGCTTTTTCGATAATACCGATTGCTTGATTAGCAACATTATAGGTTTGATTTAAAATATCATTGATTTCAGGTAGGGCTGAATTTTCACAAAATTCTTTTATTTTTGAGGCAGTTGTGCCCACACCAGTAGCTAAATTTTGCAATTCTTGTAATTTAGATAAATCAGGTTTATAACCACCATCAACAGCATTTTTAATTTCTGATAGTAAGTTAACTAAACTTGTAATATCTGTATTAAATTGTTCTAGTTGACGAATTAAGGCCGTAACATTAGGTGAAGGTTTAATCATATTCATAGTTTTTAAAAATGAAATTAAACTCTTAACCATTCCTTGCATATTAACAACTTTGTTATATAAATTATTGATTTGCTCAGGGGCAAGTTCTGCTCCTTGATTGATTGTATCGATAATTGATTGAATTGTTGTACTAAAATCTCCCGCAATTTGAGCCACAATTTCTAAATTAGATGTAATTGTTGGTGTTATATTATTAACTTGTTGTTGACTTGTTGTGACAAAGTTTTTAATAGCATCACTTAATTGATTAGCATCACCTAGTGCACCTTCTACATTTGGCAATTCTTGTTTAATTTCAAGCAATAATTGTTCAATTTGGCTACTTGCAGCATTACCTTCACGAATCATTTTGTTAAGCGTACCAAATTTAGATTGTAAACTAACTACACTATTAAAAGCTTCTTCAATCGCAGGCATTGCTTCTTTAATTTTTAAACCAACTTTTTCCGCTATATCAAAAATAGCTTGACTTACATTAGACACAATTACGGAACTAATATTTTGTTGAATGGCAGTGGCTCCTTTAGAAGTAATTTTAGGAGCAATGGCATTCGTCTTCTCATTAACTATATATTGTAATTGACTAGGATGAATATCATTAGTTAATATTGACGTAATGTCTTGACTAAAGTTGCTTGGGAAAATAACTTCAGCAAAAATCTTCTCGTTTTTTAACATTTCATCAGCTTCTGCTCTTGTTGTAAATACCCAACCTAGCGATTGATTATTTTTTAATTCTTCGACCGTCTTGTTACCAAAGTTTACATTCGTACCATTTAAATCTGTTCCTTGATCTTCATTTACGATAGCTACAGTTATATTTTTTGTAGCTTCAGGAGAATAAGGATCCCAACAGGCTTTAATATTAAACCATGCATATAAACTAGGTAATACACATAAAGCAATCAATACAATTACCGCAGCCCAGTTAGTAAATATTTTTTTCAAATCACGTTTGTATATATCAAATACAGTTCTCATATTTATCCTTTCTATAACTCTTCATAAAGTTGAGCAAATTGTTCTAATGTTAATTGTTGTTCAGGATCACTTAAAGCATTAAGCGGAACATTATGCACTTCTACTATAATACCATCAGCTCCCACTGCTTTAGCCGCTTTAGCTAAAGGAATGACATACTCACTTTTGCCAGCAGCATGAGATGGATCAACAATTACTGGATAATTAGTTAATTCTTTTAAAACAATTACACTACTTATATCAAGCGTAAAACGAGTTCTAGTTTCAAAGGTTCTGATTCCTCGTTCACATAATATTATTTTATCATTTCCTACTTGTTTTATGTATTCTGCACTAGCAATTAGTTCATCAATCGTATTACCAAACCCTCTTTTTAAGATGATTGGTTTATCTAATTTACCGACTGCTTTTAGTAATTCAAAGTTTTGCATATTTCTAGCACCAATTTGAATTACATCTACATCTTTAAATAATTCAATATCATCAATACTCATTAATTCTGAGACAATAGGTATTTTATATTTGTCTTTAATTAAAGACAAGATATCTAAACCAGATTTGCCTAATCCTTGAAAACTATTAGGATTTGTTCTTGGTTTAAACGCTCCCCCTCGTAGTGCTACTACGTTACTATATTGGCTAAGATCATTTGCAATAATCTCCATTTGTTCTTGACTTTCAACACTACAAGGACCAGCTATTATAAAAAAATCTTTAGACATGTTTACTAATCGCCTCCTTAGCGGCTTGTTGTTCTGCAGCTTTTTTACTATTGCCTTGACCAATTCCTAATACTACTCCATCAACTTCTACTCGTGCGGCAAATAATTGATCTGAGACTTTATCACTAGTATATTTGATTTGAATACTACCATTTTGTTGTAATATTTCTTGTAATTCTGTTTTATAATCATTATTTTCATCAATCTTAATAATATCATTACGCCGTTTAATGATTGTATTATGGACAAACTCATTAGCTTTCTCATAACCTTGATCTAAATAAATACTTGCTACAAAAGCTTCATAAATATCAGCAATATAAGCAGATTTTGGAGTTTTAATTCCTTTCATTGATTGCCCGATAACTATGTATTTAACTAAATCTTCTTGTTCCATAACGTAATTAAGACTAACTTCATTTACTAATTTAGCACGTTGTTTACTCATCACACCTTCACGTTCATCGTGGTCGTGACGATACATATAATCACTAACAATAATTTGTAAAACAGCATCACCTAAAAACTCTAAGCGTTCGTAGTTACCATTAACATCCCCAGTATAGGATGTATGGGTAAATGCTCTTACCAATAAATCTTTATCATCAAAAAACAAATTATATTTTTTTTCTAATGATAAAAAATTATATTCATTATATAAATCACTATAGTTCATTTTCTTTGAGCTTTCTAATTAATTCATTTTCAACTAAACGAACAGCTTCGCCATAGGCATTATAATAATTATCTTCTTTAGCACTACCATGGATTTTAACCATTAATCCATCGATTCCTAAAATTGGAGCACAAGCAATTTTATGCGGATTAAAATCTTCTTTAAATTGAACTAATTCATTTTTTAGAAGCAATGCCGATAATTTACCCTTTAAATTCTTTAACATCATTTGTTTAAGTCTCGACTTAAACATATCAAAACTACCTTCTAATGTTTTTAACAATACATTACCAACAAACCCTTCCATAACAATAATATCTGCTTCAGTATCTAGGACATTATATCCTTCAACATTACCAGTAAAGTTAATATTTTCATCTTGTTCTAGTAATTGATATGCTTCACGATAAACTGTATTCCCTTTAGAAGGTTCTGCTCCAATATTTAATAATTTAATAATAGGATTTTCTATCCCTAACATACTTTGTGCATAAATTTTTCCTAAGTGAGCATAGTTAACAATATGTGGTGCTTGTGCATCAGCTGTTGCACCAACATCTAAATACATACGCATTGTTCCTTTTTCTTGATTGGGAAAAAAGATTGGAAATGCGGGACGATTTTTACCAATACGTTTTACAACTTGTACTCCCGCTGCCACTAATCCTCCTGAAGAACCACTTGAAGCAAAGGCATCTACTTCTTTATTCTTTAACATTAACGAACCTTGGTAAATGGCGCTTTCTTTTTTTTCTAATAAACTACGTGGATCATCACACATTTCAACAGTTTGTGTAACAAAGTGTTTTTTGATGTTTGTAGGTAATTCCATATCAAGATCTTGTTCATAACCTAGCAACACTAATTCGACTTCGGGATTATCTTTGGCGAATTTAATGGCAGCATCTCTTGGTGCCTTAGGAGCTAAATCTCCACCAGTAATATCAATTGCGATTTTCATGTTGTTCCTTTCTATATTTTACAATAACAATTGTGGTTAAAATAATACCAGCAATTAACATAATTCCAGATGTTAATTGGGCAACTTTAATTGAACCAAAATAAAGGGCATCGGTTCTTAAACTTTCAATCCATATACGGATTAAACCATACCACATTAAATAAAATCCTGTTAATAAACCTTTGATGTTTCTAATTTTTGGGCGAATGATTAACATGATGACAAATCCTAGCAAGTTCCAACAACTTTCATATAAGAATGTCGGTTGATAATAATTAGCACCGATATGCATCCCTTCAATAATAAATGGAGGTAAGTGCAAAGATTGTAAAAATTCTAAGCTAGTAATAGGACCATGTGCTTCTTGGTTAAAGAAGTTCCCCCAACGTCCTAATGCTTGACCAAAGATTAAACTAACAACACCAATATCAGTAATTGCTAATAATGGGATTTTATATTTCTTAGCAAAATAAATAATAGTTAAAAATCCACCTAGTATTCCACCATGGATCGCTAATCCTCCTGCGCGAAGGTTAATAATTTCAAAGGGGTGAGATAAATACATATCTAAATTACCAGAAAATAACACATACCATGTTCTGGCACCAATAAAACCAAACACCACTAAGTAGAATATTAGATTATTAAATACCTCTTCATCTAATCCTTGTTTTAACCATTCTTTTTTGGCTAAAACAAAACCAATTAGTAAACTAGCAGCCATTATAATGGCATAATAATAGATTTCAAATCCAAAGATAGTAATAGAATTATTCATCTTCCCCCACTAACATATCTCTAAGTTCTTGTGTAAACTCTTTAGCTGCATCAAAATGGTGAACCGTTTTCAAGTTAAAGTTAGCAACGGCTGTTTCAACCAGATTAGCTAAGTTACGCCCTGGCGTAATTGGAATAATAATTTTTGGTATGTGATGACCATTTAACTCTTGATATAAGATATTTAATCCGATACGTTCTTCATCACCAACAAAGTTACGAATTTCGATCATCAATTCAATTTTAGTTTTTTCTAAAACTCGCGTCACCCCATAAAGTTTAGGGATATCAATAATTCCTAATCCGCGAATTTCCAAGCGGTTTTTGATTATTTGTGGTGCTGATGCGATAATTGATTCTTCATCAACAAATTTTAAAATAACACTATCATCAGCAATCAAGAAGTGACCACGATTAATTAATTCTAGAGCCAACTCACTTTTCCCTGCTCCTGAATCACCAGTAATTAAAATTCCTGTTCCATATACACTTAAACATTCAGCATGAATTTGTTGTGTTGGTGCTAATCGTTCTTCTAAATACATGAAGATTTTTGATTGCATCTTACTTGTTTGTTCACTACAACGAACAATTGGAATTTGTTTTTGATTAGCAACACTTAAAAATGTCGGATCAATTTCCAATCCACGGCATACAATCAAAATTGGAATAGGAAAAGATAGGAATTGTTCAATTATGTCTTGCTTATAATTAATACTAGCTAAATATTTTATTTCTTGAATTCCCATCATCTGCACTCGATGATAAGGAAAATTCTCCACATAACCTGTTAATTCAATTCCAGGTCGCGAAATTTCAGGAACTGTTACCACACGTTCTAAATCAGCATGTGGTGTTAACAATTCAAATTGTGGAAAAGCATCAATAAACTCTCTTACAGTTAAATCCATATTACTCCATATTATTAATTAATTCTTTGATTTTCGGAATCATATAAATATCAATATCTCCTGCTCCTAATAAAGCAATGATATGGTTATTAGCCACTTCCTTCAATTCGACAATATCTTCAATGACATGTGCACCTAACGCTTTTAAGTCATCGATCATCACCTGTTTTGAAACTTGTGGTGATTGTTCACGGATACTTCCATAAATATCATCAATGTAGACATTATCTGCTATACTCAATGATTTAGCAAACTCTTCATGAAACATATTAACACGACTATAAGTATGTGCTTGGAATAAACAACTTACTGTATAATCTGGATATTTTTGTCTAATTCCATTTAGTGTTAATGCAATACTTGTTGGGTGGTGTGCATAATCATCAATTAAATATATTCTTTTTTCTTTATTTAATTCATGGACATTAAAGCGACGTGATACTCCATTAAAGTGTGATAGATTATTAATGATTGTATCAATATCAATTCCAATTTTATAACTTACACTAATTGCACATAATGCATTATAAACCATGTGCATTCCAAATAGTGGTAAAGTGTAAGGTCCATATGTGTTATTATTAATTACTAATTTAAAAGTAGCACCTTGATCATCTGTTACTAAGTCAATTAAGTTAACATCTGCTTCCTTATTATCAATTCCAAATCCAAAGCGATTGTTGTGGTGTAAAGATGATGCATTAGCATCATCAGCGTTATACACAAGCAATTCAGCTTGATTAACAAATTGTTGGTAACTTTCAATCATTTGGTTAATATCTTTAAAAAAGTCAGGATGATCCATTTCAATATTAGTAACAACTGCTACATTTGGATGATAATGGTGGAATGTATTTTTATATTCACAAGCTTCAAATACAAAAGTTTTTGCATTACTTCCAGCAAGACCTGTTCCATCACCTATTAACGCAACTAATTCTTCTGGATCGATAATACTTGTCACCATTCCCGTTGTTGTAGTTTTCCCATTAGTTCCACAAATACCAATTGAATAGTAGTGACTAACTAATTCTTGAACAAAATCATAATAACGCACTAAAGGAACATTTAAGCTTAAAGCTTGTTGATACTCTTCATTATCTTCACCAAAAGCATTACCGACAATAATAGTATCGATATCAGCGTTAATGTTATTTTTATCAAATGCTAAAGGTTTGATTCCAGCAAGATTTAACTTCTCATCAGTAAAATAAACATTAGTAACATCACTACCTGTAACATTAGCTCCTAATCTTTTTAGAATACACGCTAATGCTGACATTCCACTACCTTTTATTCCAATTAAATGATAATGCATATTACTCCTTAAATGCTTGTCCTTGCAGATCTAAATTATCTGATAAAAAGATCCCTTCACTTTTGTCAACTAATCCTAATTCAAATAATGAACACATCATTCCACACGAATCAACTTTTAATAACGTTGATGGTTTAATCGCAAGTCCACTTGGCATAACCGCACCAATTTGTGCTACAATGGCAACTTTACCCGCTTCAACATTTTTGGCACCACACACAATTTGTTTATCAACACCATCATTGACTTGACAAATGTGTAAGTGATCACTATTTGGATGATCTTCAATTGTTTTAATTAAACCATATTTAAATGGAGGTTCATCATTAATAAATTGTTCTAAACGAGGATCATTTATCGCTTTTAAATCTACTAATCCAGCTTTGTCATACTCTAAACATAAATTAGCACCGATAACATTGCCTTCTTCATTATAAAAATATAAATCATTCCCTTCTTCTTTAGTTGACGCGACTTGATTATCACTAGTAATAATTAAACATTTATTTTCTAAATTATAATAACTGCTAAATACCATTATTTCTCCATTTCATTAATTGATGCATAAATTTGCGAAAGAATAATTAAATATTCATCTTCTTTATCACTATCAACTAATCCTTCTACATATCGATCGTTTTGACCAATCAAAACTAACGAATGAGTATTATCATATTGCCAAATAATAAAATAATGATCATCTTCATCAATATATTCATATTTATTTTTTTTATCTTGATTTATGTTAGTATAGAATTTATCTTGTACTGTTTTATTATTCCCAAAGTGAATTAAAATATCTGCATCATTATTAATTAATTCTACTTGTGAAGGTAGTTTTTTTACTTGAAAACCATCTGGTCGATAATATACATAATTATCATAAATTTGATTATAACTTACATCTTTGTTGTTAATAATATTAAAAACCTGATTACGTAGTTGTTCATAAGTTGGTTTAGTTTTATTCATCCCACTTAAAACAACTACTATAGATAAACATAATATAACTACTAATATTAATTGATTAATTTTGTTTTTCATAGTCTTCCTCTAATAAATATTTGTATAAGAAGGTAATTGTATCTTTAATATCGCGTACATCAATAACACTATTGTTAGAGTGGATATTTCTAGCACCAACACAAATTGCTAATACTTTCTTGCCGCTACCTGCCAATTGGATACTAGCACTATCAGTTCCACCTTTTGAAAAGTAAGGTTGATAATTAATATTCCATTGTTCAAATAGGTTTCTAGCTTTATTGATTAAATCATAGTCAAATACCATATATGGATCTTTAATTCTAAGTAATGGTCCTTTACCTAATGATAAGTTATCAACTGCTTCAGGATAATCATCTAAAGGTGATACGTCAACAACCACAACTCGACATAAATCATCGGGTAGTTTACTCATTAATGTTTTAGCACCACGCAATCCTATTTCTTCCTGAACACTAGCACAAAAATAAGTGTCACGCTTCGGTGGGTGTTGTTTAAAGGCATCGATAAGTTGTGAAATAACTAACACCCCAACTCGGTTATCTAGAGCTTTTGATAAAATACGATGAGTTGATAGCTGCTGATAATTATTATCAAAACTTATCATATCACCTATTCTTATTTTTTCTAAAGCTTCTTCTTTACTTTCAAAACCACAATCTATCACTAAGTCGCGAATATCTTGTGTTTCTTTTTTAAGATGGGCAGAGTTTCCTAGAATTACGCCTTTATGATCCCCTATCATTACTCGTTGATTAACAAGCGATTCTAAGGTTAATCCTCCAACACACTCAAAACGGATAAATCCGCGTTCTAATATATCACTAACAACCAATCCCACTTCATCCATGTGACAGACGATTGCTTGTGGTTTTAAATTGCTATGAGTTCCTTTGATTTTAAAAATCAAAGAACCTAAATTATCTTGCATAAACTCAACATCTTGATGTTTATTTTTTAGCCAATTAATGATCGCATCTTCATGACCACTAACGGCTTGTAAACTAGTTAGGGTTTTTAACTCCTCTAACATCTTTGCTCCTTTTTACTTGACAATAATTAATTCTAAATCCTTGGCTCGAGAATTTATCTTCATATTCTGTACGAATATTAGGACGATCTGTATTATGCAAATCCAAACATAAATCAACAATGCTCCATCCCCACTCATTAAATAACACTAATGAGTATTCAAATAATTGTTGATTATCTGTTTTAAAAAAGATATTCCCATCTGGTTTTAATATATGATCATAAATATTTAAAAAATATTCACTAGTTAGACGACGTTTCGCATGACGTTTTTTTGGCCATGGATCGGAAAAGTTTAAATAGATATTACTAATTCGGTTTTTTAAACATGCAAAATCCTTAACATTCACAATATCATTAGAATAAAAATATAAATTATCTACTTGCTCTTCTTCTTGCTTTTGACCAGCTTTGACAATGACACTATCATATCGTTCTAATGCAATATATAAAACATTTGGATTTTGCTTTGCCATTTCGATGCTAAAACGGCCCTTACCACATCCGATTTCTAAATATACTTCATTATATTTAGCTAATAAAGTTTCTAGATGGGCTTCATCTTGTACAAAAAAGTCATCATGCTCTTTAATATAATCTTTTGCCCAAGGCTTAAATTTGATGCGCATTTTCTTCCTCTATGCCTATTCTGTATCCACCGATAATTTCTGCAAGTGATAAGTCTGCACTAACTTTCCCTACAAAGTTAATAACTAAATATAACATCACGATTGCAATATAACCTTTTACAATAAAAGAAACTAAAATCCAGTTAATAACTAAATTGATTACACAAGTATAAATTTGGGTAACAACTTTTTGTGGTTGTTGTTTAACATTACCTATTAATAATTCAACATTAATATCTCGACAAAAGTAATATAAAACAAACATTGTTATATAACAAATTTGTCCAAACAGTTGACCATTGATGGCAATATTATATAATAAAAAGAACGCATATAATACCACTAATTGAATAATATAATACAGACCATAATTTATATATCTCATTTTTTCTCCTTTATAAAAATAGAGAAAAAAGCACAATCGTGCTTTTTATCGTCTTAAACCTAATTTTTGAATTAATTCTTTGTAAGCTTCATAATCTTTATGAGCTAAATATTTTTGTAAGTTACGACGTTTACCTACTTTTTTTAATAATCCACGACGAGAGTGGTTATCTTTTTTGTGAACTTCTAGATGAGCGTTTAATTCATTGATTTCTGCTGTTAATAAAGCGATTTGTACAGCAGCACTACCAGTGTCTTGCTCATTTTTCCCATAAGTTTTAATAATTTCTTGTCTTTCTTGTTTTGTCATTTTTTCCCCTTAAATATTTTATCTTCTAAACCGCGTATAATCCGGGGTGGTTACACCCAGTAAAGAACATATTTATTATACCAATAAATAATAGTTTTTTCAACCTAAATGATTGAATTTATCTACTTTTTAGCGCCTGGCATTTTTAAGCTTAATTGTACTCTTCCTTTTTCTATATCTACATCTTTTACTCTAAAGTCCCGAATATCTCCAATTTTTAATACATCAGCAACATCTTTAATATATTGATCACTAATTTCAGATATATGGATTAAACCATCATTTTTAATTCCAATATCGACAAATGCTCCAAAATCTACGACGTTTCTTACCTGACCTTTAATCATCATTCCTGGTTTTACTTCATCAATAGATGTAATTGAAGGGTCAAATTCAGCTGCAACTAATTCATCACGAATATCAATTTGACTACTTGCTAGCGCTTCAACTAAATCTGTAATCAATTGGTCTGATACTTTTAATTCTTGACTAGCTTCTTTAATATTAATTTTTGATAATTTGCTAATCATCTCTTCTGTCCCTAATTCAGCTAAATCTAAATCATATTGTTTAATGAAACTTATAGCCACATCATAACTTTCAGGGTGAATAAAAGTTGAGTCTAATGGTTGATCTCCATCTAATACTTTTAAAAATCCAGCACATTGTTCATAGGCTTTTGGCCCTAAACGTTTAACATTTTTAATTTCGCTTCTATTTTTAAAACTTCCATTTTCTTCACGATAACTTACAATATTATTAGCAATTGTTTTATCTAAACCTGAAACATATTTTAATAATTCACCACTGGCGGTGTTAATATTAACTCCAACTTTGTTGATGTTTTTTAACATCACAAAGTCAAGTGATTCTCCTAGTTCTTTTTGGTTAACATCATGTTGATATTGTCCTACTCCAATACTCTTAGGATCAATTTTTACTAACTCTGCCATTGGATCTTGAATTCGACGAGCAATTGATACGGCACTACGCTCTTCTACATGTAAATCAGGAAATTCTGCTTGAGCTAATTTAGATGCGGAATATACACTGGCTCCTGCTTCAGAAACAATCGACAATGGCATATCTAATTTATTATTTTTAATATAGTTTCTTAAAAAACTTTCTGTTTCACGACTAGCTGTCCCATTTCCTACTACGATTTGATTAATTGGGTATTTAGCTAATAATTGATCTAAGATTTTTTCACTTCCAACAATATCTTCTTTTGGTTTTGTTGGATACATTACTTTAATTTCAAGTAATTTTGACGTTGGATCAATTACCGCTAACTTACAACCCGTACGGTAAGCTGGATCTACCCCTAAGACAGTTTTATCATGAACTGGAGGTTGCATTAATAATGTTTCTAAATTCTCACTAAACAATTCAATCGCTCTTTCGCTTGCTTGTTCAGTTAAGATATTACGCATTTCACGAACCAAAGAAGGATACAATAATCGTTTATAACTATCTTTAATAAATTCTTTTAAATAATTTGTAGCATCACTATCTTTTTTAATTAAAAATTTTTCTAGATAAGCTAGAACTTGTTCATCATCAACTTCTACTTTTACACTTATTACTTTTTCTTTCTCGCTACGATTAATCGCAAGTACTCGATATGATTTTAATTTTTTTAAAGGTTCTTTAAAATCATAATAGATTTCATATTTTTTCTTTTCATCAATAGTCTCAGCATCTTTTTTGGCCTTAGTGACAATAATTCCTTCATCATAAAATAATCTACGTAAATGTTGACGTACTTCTTTAGTTTCACTTAAGTTTTCGGCAATAATATAACCAGCTTGAATAATAGCTTCTTCAACACTAGCTACTTTATCATTTACATATTTTGTCGCTTCTTGTTCAATACTTCCTTCTTGTTTAGGGAAGGTTAAAATAAAGTTGGCTAATGGTTCTAAACCATTAGCAATTGCTTCAGTAGCCTTAGTTTTACGTTTTTCTTTAAATGGTAAGTATATATCTTCTACTTCTTGTAATTTATTACTAGCATTAATTTGTTTGACTAAATCTTCAGTTAACATCCCTTTCTCGTCAATTAAACGGATAACTTCTTGTTTTCTTTCTTCTAATTTTTGTAAATAACTATATTCTTTTTCGATACTTCTAATTTCCTCTTCATCTAAATTACCTGTAACTTCTTTACGATAACGCGCAATGAAGGGAACAGTGTTCCCTTCTTCTAATAAAGATAATACGCTATTAATTTGTTTAGATGTAATTGATAATTCTTTGCTTAAATTGCTAATTATTTCTTGATTCATTGTTTCCTTCTTTTTTCAATGGCGGGGTGTGATATACTACTTTACCAATGATTTCATTTTTGGTAATTGGTCCATGATATAAACTATCAAAACTAACGTCACGATTGTCTCCTAGTACAAAGTATTGATCTGAGTTTAAAGTATATTCTTGTGGCGGTACTTGTTCTGGGAATTCTAGTACTAATTGATTATTAATAAATAGTTGATTGTAATTGATATCTTTTTTTGACACCACTGTAACTTTAATATGATCACCAGGCAAACCCTCAATACGTTTGATATGACGTTCTCCCAACTTATTAACATTTTGATTAGCATATTGTTGACCAAAAACACCACTTAAATATTGTTGTTGAGCTTGTCCATAGGTAAATGATACAACATCACCTTTTTTAATATCTGGCTTAAATTTATAAATAACTAATAGTTCACTATTATAAAATGATGGTTCCATACTTTTTCCTGATACAAAACCCAATTGAACTACATACGTTGTAATAAATAATACAACATTTAATAATAGTAAAAGTTTAATTATTTCGATTAATCTTTTTCGTATTTTATTCACACCTGCTCCTTATTATATTTTATCAAATTATTCTTTATTCTCATCTAATAAATCTGGACGATATTTTTTAGTTTCACTAATTTGCTGTTCTCTACACCATTCTTCAATCAGTTTATGGTTACCATTAACTAGTACTTCAGGCACTTGTAATCCTTTATATTCAGCTGGTCTTGTGTATTGGGGGAATTCTAATAAATTATTATGAAAACTTTCATAGACATTAGAAGTATCATTATTTAACACTCCAGGAATTAATCTAATTAATCCATCTAAAATGGTTGCAATTGGTAATTCTCCACCAGTAAGAATGTAATCACCTACTGAAATCATTTGATCAACGTGCATATCAATAAAACGTTGATCAACTCCTTCATAACGTCCAGCTACTAAAGTAATTTCATCTTTAGTGGCTAATTGTTCTAAGACGCTTTGCTTTAACACCTCACCTTTAGGAGATGGAAAAATTACATGGGTATTTTCTAAGTTATTAGCTAATATTGCATCATCTAATGGTTGAACTTGCATTAACATTCCATCAAATCCACCATATGGGTAATCATCTACTTTTTTATGCTTATTAGTTGTATAGTCTCTAATATCAATAACATTAATTTCTACTAAATTACGATCAAGAGCTTGTTTGATCATTCCAGTATTTTTCCAGCCATCAAAAATTTCAGGAAAAATAGTTAATATATTAATTTTCATCTAATAACCCTTCTATTTCTTCAATTATAATAGTTTTATTATCTATGTTAACATCAATAATAAAACTATCAATAAATGGAACTAACCCACTTTTATTACCTTTGATACGTAAATAGTTATAGATTCCACCATCAACAACTTTACTAACTACTCCACATTCAATATGTTGTTGATTAAATACTCGGCAACCTTCTAAGTCATGATTAAAATATTCTCCTTCATCTAATACATCATGACTTAAAGGTTGGGCTTTGATCATTTTACCTTTTAGACCCATTACTTCGTTTATATTATTATACCCTTTTAGTTTGATAATTATAAAGTTTTTATGTTGATAGCTATCTTCTATTATGAATTTTTGATCATTAACCCAAATTTCAGCACCAAGACCAAAACGTTCTTTAATAAAATCTGAATTAGTTAATATTCTCAATTCACCATTAATTCCGTGAGTATTAACAATCTTCCCTATTTCTTTCATACATCTCCATAATACTATTAATTTGTTCTTCTAGTGGTTTCATGTCATCAATACTATTATCAACACAATAAGTATGAGCACCGGTTAAAAAAATTTCACGTTGTTGGTTATTGATTAATAAGAATGTTTCTTCATCACTGCCACGTTTTACTACTCGTTGTTTACGTACATTTGTTGGTGCTTGAACTATTAAGCCTAAATCATAGTTATCAAAAATAGTTAAAGCATTATAACCATCAATAATCACATCATGATTGTTACCTACTTTTTCTTTTAAAATTGGGTAAATATAATTTTGTAGTTTGCTGCGTTTAACTTGATCAATGAAAATGATTTTACGCATCAAACTAAAATCTATTTCATCAATTTCTAAGATTTTACACACTTGTTTAGCTATATCATCTTGCTGGTATAACTCTTTTACGATAATATCTAATTCCAGTAGTGGTAAATTAAGTTTTGTGCTTAAATATTTAGCGACAAAACTTTTTCCACTACCAATTCTTCCATCAATAACTATCATAACTTTTTCTGACACTTAGGACAAAAGTGCGTCCCACGTCCTCCTACTTTTATTTTTTCAATTGGAGTTTGACAAACAACACATGGTTGTTTGGTTCTTCCATACACTTGTAATTGATTTTGGAAATGACCCGAAAGATTTCCAACACTTAAAAAACTATGAATTGTGGTTCCACCCAACTTAATTGCTTTAGTTAGCACATTTTTACTAGCTTCAATTATAAGTTCAAAGTCTTTTTTCTTTAATTTATTCACTTTAGTTTCCGGATGAATTTTTACACTAAACAATACTTCATCAACATAAATGTTTCCTAAACCGACTATAATACTTTGATCTAGTAAAAATTGTTTGATTGTTATAGTTCTACGTTTAGCTTTATTATATAGATAATCACTAGTCATTTCTTGATCAAAAGGTTCATAACCTAATTTAGCTATTCCTTTTAAACTTGCTTCATCTTCCTTTTTAACTAACTCTAGTGTTCCAAATTGACGAGTATCGTTATACATTAAGATACTGTCATCACTAAAGTTAAAGATGACATGGTCATGTTTTGTTGGATGAGTATATTCATCATAATAATTATACTTTCCTTCCATGCGTAGATGTGACACGATAGTATAATCATCTAAATCTAAATATAAGTATTTCCCAAAACGACGAATTTTCCTAAAAGTTTGATTAACCAAAACTGATTCAAACTCACTAACATCAACATTCTTAATCAGTTTTGGGCATCTAACTTCTACACTAATAATCGTTTTCCCGATAATTAGTGATTCTAATCCACGACGCACTGTTTCAACTTCAGGTAATTCAGGCATCTTATCTCCTTTTAAATACTAAATAATAACGATTAGGGGTTTTATATGTTTGTTCTAATTTAAAATATTTAAACCATTTGCTACGATAATAATTAATTGAATGAAATGCTTGGGTATGTTCTTCTTGAGCGATTAATTCGTCATCTTTATACAATTTAAATTGATGACGAATTAATGGTTTAATTTTTGATAACCGATAACTATACCAATCTAAAGATAAATCATCAGATAATACTTTAACTTCATGATAATTATCTAAGTCAATTAGATTACGTGGTGCTTGAATATCAACTATTAAATAGCCATTAGTAACTAAGCAATTATAAAAATAATAACCCAGTTGGGTAATATCATCTTTATCGATAATATAGTTTAAGGTATCAGTGGTCATGATTACACAACCATAAATTTGTTCTAATTTACTTAAACCATTAACATCTCCGACTACAACCCGACTATCAGTTATTGATGACAATTTTTGATTAGTGATATCAACCATTGTTGGTGAGATATCATAACCAAAAACACTCACTCCTTTTTTAGCTAACCTAGTTACCACTTCTCCAGTTCCACAACCAAAATCAAAAATAGGTAGCTGATGAGGATTATAATAATTTATTAAATCAGTAATTTGATCATAATCTATATCACGTTGCATTACATCATAATACTTACCTACTTCATCATAAATATTATTCATATATTCCCTCAACTATTTTATTATCATTATAGCAATTAATAACACAACATACATATTTACCAATACTAGATTTAATTATCCCTTGGTATTTATCATAAACTTTTGGAAATACTACTAAATCAAAAATCCCCTTTGATTGAACTTGTAAAAAACACATTGGTTCATTATTTTTAGTTAAAGTTTCTTTAAACATATTTATATGAACTAATACTAAAAACTTCCCTGATAACTTACGATTAATAACATCATCTAATAACGCTACTTTTCGTTTATATTTATTTTGATATTCAGGTAATAGCTTTTTAAATAAGTCATATTGAAGATTAATATCTAATGCTTGAAACTCTCTGTCTGATAATTCTTCTTCACTATATTCTTCAACTTCATCAATAGCTATCTCACCACCAAATTCTAATAAATCTACTACATCAATTTCACAGAACTTAGTTAAATTATTGATTAAAGTTTGATGATTATATTTCAAGAAGTCAAAAGCTGAAGCATTTACTAGGTTAATAACTTGTTGTTTAGTTAATTTAACTTTAGCAACAATCTTCATCATCACTTCTTCAACAGTAGGTTCTAATCCCAATTCTTGACGAGCTTGAATAATAGCTTTAGCTTGCTCTATTCCAATCCCTTTAACCGTTAATAATCCCATTCGGAGAGCATTAGGTTCAATACTTACTTCAAGAGAAGAATAAAGGATTGAAGGTGGTAATAAGCTAATTTTATTTTTAACAAGCTCAATTAAGAATTCATCACGTTTGTTACTCTTAAATGTATAATAAAATAATCGAGCATAAAAAATCAACGGATAATGGGCTTTTAGATATGCCATTTGATATACAATTAAGGCATATCCATAAGCATGGGCTTTATTAAATCCATATCCGGCAAATTTTTCTATCTGATCAAAGATTCTATTAACATAATCTTCTTGATAACCTCTAGTTAATGATGTTTTAATAAAATCTTCACGAATACTTTTAATCATACTAGCATCTTTTTTACTTATCCCTCGACGTAAAATATCTGCTCTACCTAGATCATAACCAGCAATTAGCTGCGCTAATTGCATAATTTGTTCTTGATATACAATAATTCCACTAGTGGATTGTAAGATTTTATCTACTTCATTACGGACTTTAAATTTCTGTTTAAAAGATTGATAATGCGGAATAAAGCCTTTAGGACCAGGACGATATAGTGCTAATGTTAACGCGATATCATCCATATTACGTGGTTGAATATAACCTAATGCTTCTCGCATCCCAACCGAATCGATTTGAAATACTCCTAAGGTTAGAGCACTACATAATAAATCAAAGGTCTTTTGATCATTTAAGGGAATATTATTTAAATCAAAATCTGGGTTATCTATTTTAACATCATCGACAATTTGACGAATAAATGTTAAATTACTTAATGCTAAGATATCCATTTTCAATAATCCCATTTGTTCTAATTCTTTTGCTTCTTGTAAACTTACTAATTCGTGATTAACCGCACAATATTGATCAATTGATTCAGCACTAATGATAATTCCTGCTGCATGAATTGATGTTTGATGGGCTAGGCCTTCAATATCTTTAATAATCGGAGTTAAGATTTCAATCTCTGGATGCGAAATTAAAATATCCTTTAAGTTTGCATTCTCTAAGGTATTTTCTTCAAAGCTTTGATATACGTTTAAACTCTTAGCAACTTTATCAATTAAATCAAGCGAAAAACCATTCGCTTTAGCTACATCTCGAAAGGCACTTTTGACCAAAAATCGATTAATTGTTCCAATTTTACAAACATGTTCGACACCAAAACGTTTAGCGATATAATCATAGACATCATTACGACGAACGTCTTCAAAGTCTAAATCGATATCGGGCATGGTTTTTCGCATCGGATTTAAGAAACGTTCAAATAACAAGCCATGTTTAATCGGATCAATATTAGTTATTCCAATACTATAAGCAACTAAACATCCAGCAGCACTACCACGGCTAGGACCAACCATAATATTATTACTTTTAGCAAATTTAACTATATCCCAAACAATTAAGAAGTAACTAGCATAGCCTAATTGATCGATTGTTTTTAATTCAGATTTAAGTCGTTCTAAATAACGATTGTCGACTTTACCTGATAATCGTTTTTGTAAACCTTTTAAACTTAACCGATATAAATAATCTATATCGCTCATATTATCAGGAATAAATTGATATTTTGGCTTAGGTGCATGCAACTCATCTAAATTGTAGTTACAACTAATAGCTACTTCTTGACTATAATCAGCAAACGGGAAATCATAAGTTGCACTCAAACACTTGGTTTGTAGATTACGACGGTAACGTTTTTGCATGCTCACATTAGTGTGGTTACGCATCGCATTAAGCGTCTCCATACTATTTAATTGTGAAGCATATAAAAACGTTTTTTCACTGATATCTATTGTTTTAACTTTTTGTGCTTCAATTACTTCTTTAAATTTAAAAAATAACGGTACTTGTTCTGAAGTTATTCCTAAATATAATTGATCAAAGATATCTGTTAGTTGATGATATAAACTAAAATCATTTTTCAATATTTGATCTTGAATGTATCCTTTAGCTACAATACATATTAAATCTTCTTCTTCACTTAAAATAATTGGTTGATCATTTAATTGCAATGTATTTAAATGAAATAAGCGTTGTAATCCTTTTATGTTTTTGGCATACAAAAACAATTGTTGATTACTAATTGTGATTTCTAAACCAACTACTGGATGTAAATTGTGTTTTTGTGCTAAGGTAATTAATTTATAACAACCAAAAGTGTTAGTGTCGCAGATACTAATAAATGCTTGATGATTGTTAATGCAAAATTGTATATAATCATCAAGTTTTATTAAACTATGTAAAAAGTCATATTCACTTTTGGTGTTTAAATACATTAACCCTCCAATACTTCTTTTAATGCTTTGACTACATCTTTAATTGTCGCTTCATTGTGGATGGTTGCTCCACTAGCATTTTTGTGGCCTCCACCATCAAATTGTTTAGCAACCGGTTCAATATTATATTGACTACGGCTACGAATATTAACCCGAATAAAACTTGGATACTCATTAAAAACAACCCATGCTTTAAGTTGTTTTATATTTCCTAAAAAGTTAGCAACTAAACTAACATGCGCAGGAATTACTCCCAATTCTTTTTGCAGTTCTTGAGAAAAGTAGATATAACCTAATCCATCCTCAATGACAATATTGTTATAAGCATAACCTACTAAACGTAATACATTATGATCATAAGTTGTTAAATGCATAATTGTATCTTCATAATCCCAATCATATTTAACTAATTCACTAACTGTACTAAAGGTTTGTGGTCGAGAGTTAGGGAATTTAAAACCACCTGTATCACTATAAATGCCATAATATAAATTACGAGCCACTAAATCACTTAAGACTAAATTATTATCAAACTCATGTAATTGATTAAAAATATAAGCAAGTAATTCACAACAACTACTACTCTCTTCATCAACGATATTAATATCACCATAAACTTCATCACCATTATCAATATGATGGTCGATTTTGATAATATATGCTCCATCTTTATAGCGTTCGTCTTCCACTCTGGCTGCATTAGCAGTATCAACAACAATAACTAAACTTTTTTTAAATAGTTCATCGTCAACTATATCGATTTCACCAATATAATTAAATTCTTTAAACCCATCTTCTCCAACAGCATAAATATTTTTATTAGGGAAGTTGTATTGTAAATAAGCTTTAAGCGCCATTTGTGATCCTAGACAATCTAGGTCAGGACGTTTATGACGATGAATAATAATATTTTGATGTTCATTAATTTTTTCTAATAATATTTTAATTTCTGCTTTAAACATTACTCTCCATTTCTTCTAATACTTCTTTAATCTTATCGATACTAATCGCAAAGCTATTTAATTGTTTTACTACTTTTTGATTATTTCCATAAGCGATATTTAATCGATCACAAAATTCTAATCGCCGTTTTTTATTATTACATATTTGCCAATTAATTAAATCATTAAGTGAATAGTCTAATGGATGGGGGTTTACTACTTGTAAGTGACTTAAAGCTTCTTTTAAATCATTAAGACTAGCATGTTCTACTCCAACTTTATGGTTGTCTTTTGATTTAGCTAAGTGTGAAGGTAAGTATGCATGTTTAACATGCTCAATATGCTCACTTACCTTCATTCTAATTTTTTCTCCAGGACCATCAGGATCTGTGAAGACAATAATTTCATAATCTTGACTTAATTTTTTAAGTTGTGCTAACTTATCATCATCTAATCCTAGACCTGATGTTTGAAAAGTCATAATATTTGGATCTAATTCTTTAAGTCGGTTAGTATCACTTTTACCTTCGACAACAATTAAAGGTGGTTTATTCATCTTCCCTTCTTCCATTCGTTTGTTGATATATTTTTTGTAAGTTTTCTTTAGTGACATGGGTATATACTTGCGTAGTGCTTAAACTAGAATGACCTAATAATTCTTGTACCATTCTAATATCCATACCGTTTTCTAGTAAATGGGTTGCATATGAGTGTCTTAATGTGTGGGGTGTAATATTCGCCATAATCGCTGTATTATTAATTACTTTATTAACAATATCTCTAACTCCTCGATCAGTTAGCGGATTACCATTTTTATTAACAAATAAAGTTTTATGAAATTTACCTTTTTTCATCAAATCATGACGAGCAGTATTAATATAACGTTCAATAACTTCATAACAATAGTCATTAATTGGCACCATTCGTGGTTTATCACCTTTTCCTCTAACATATATTACATGTTCTTGATTTAAATCATCAATAGTTAAACTACATAACTCACTAACCCGTAATCCAGTAGAATAAATAGTTAAAATTAAACAATAATTACGTTGACCTAGACTTGTTGTTTGATCGATACTATCAAGTAACATTTTAATTTCACTTTGATATAAAAACTTAGGTAAAGGGTGAGCACTCTTTGGATATACTAGTAATGTCGCAGGATTAGTGTCGATAATTTCTTGTAGTTCTAAGAAATTATAAAAACTTTTAATTACACTAATACTATGAGCAATACTAGTATTTTTATAACCTAACTCATATAATCCAGAAATAAATATTTTTAAATCTTGATTTGTAGCTTTATCTAATTTAATATCACAATCATCACAAAACTCACTTAATCGTTGTAATTCGTGAGCATACGATTGAATTGTATGCTCACTATAATTACGTTCAACCGTAATATAGTCAATAAATTGATCAATTAATAACACCATTATCCTTTACAAATTGATCAAAGCAATAAATTGCTCTTATTGCATAACCCAACTTTTTATATTTCTTTTTAACTTTAAGATCAAAGTCTTTAATGATTCCAAAATTTATTTTCATTGGTTGGAAATCATCAGGATCAGCATGAGTTATATAATAACTTAGAGCTCCTATGGCTGTTTCTTGGGGAAAAATTACCATCTCTTCGCCACGTAAATAACGGTCCATATTAATTGCTGCATTAATGCCTGTACTAGCACTTTCAATATAACCATCTACTCCTGTTACTTGACCTCCAAAGAAAATGTGAGGATGAGTTTTTAATTGTAAATATTGATTTAATACTTTTGGTGAATTTATATAATTGTTTTTATGCATCACACCATAACGAATAATATTAGCATGTTCTAAACCAGGAATCATGTGGATAATCCGTTCTTGTTCGCCAAAAGTTAAGTGAGTTTGAAAACCTACGATGTTATATAATGTCTTAATTGCATTATCTTGACGAAGTTGGACAACAGCATATGGACGTGTGCCATCGGGTTGTTCTAAACCAACTGGTTTCATTGGTCCATATAATAGTGTTTGTTCACCACGCTTAGCCATTATTTCAAATGGCATACAACCTTCAAAGACTTTTAACTCAAAGTCTTTAGGTTCAACACACTTAGCATTAATTAGTTCATGATAAAAATATTCAAATTCTTCTTTAGTCATCGGACAGTTAATATAACTAGCTTCTCCTTTATCATAACGAGATTTAAAATATGCTTTATCCATATTAATTGAATCAAATTCAATAATTGGTGCAGCAGCATCAAAGAAGTATCCAAAATCATCACCTAATAAATTTTTTAAACTATCAAGTAATTTCTCACTAGTAAGAGGACCTGTACAAATAATTGTTGGTGTATCATCAAGATTATAATACTCTTGAGTAATTACTTCAATATTTGGGTGATTATAAATCTTGTCCGTAATATAATCAGAAAAATGATGACGATCAACCGCTAGTGCTGAACCAGCTGCTAATGGTTGATCCATTGCTGCTTTCATGACAATTGAGTTTAATTTTGTCATCTCATATTTTAATAAACCAGGACCTGTAACAAGTTCATACGAACGAAGTGAATTTGAACAAACAAGCTCAGCAAATTTGTCAGTATTATGAGCGGGAGTTGAATTAAGGGGACGTTGTTCAAATAACTTAACTTTATGCCCTTTGTTAGCTAAATACCAACTAGCTTCACAACCAGCTAGACCTGCTCCAATTACGTTAACTTCCATCACTACTCCTTTTAATACAACAAAATAAGTAAAAAAGAATTTTTACTTATTTTACACAAGATTTAATTGTTCTAATAAATTTTCTAATTCATCAGGCGAGTTATATTTAAATTCAATACTACCCTTTTTTTCTCCCGTTACAATTACTTGAACACCAAGTTTTTCTCTAACAATTGTTTCAATGCGTTTATTACGTGCACTCTTAACAGTTTCATTGGCACGACGTTGTTTTACTTTAATTGTAGATTTGCCTTTAGCACTATTTGCTAATTCTTCTGTTTGACGTACATTTAAATTTTGGCTAATGATTTGATCAACAATTTGGTGTTGACGTTTTTTATCATCGATAGTAATTAACACTTTAACATGTCCCATACTTAGTAAACCTTTATCAACTGATTCTAATATATCTTCATCTAATTTAAGTAAACGAATAATGTTAGCTACATGTGAACGAGATTTACCGACTTTATTGGCTAGCTGTTCTTGAGTATATCCTAAATTATCTATTAAGCTTTGATAACTTCTAGCTTCCTCGACAATACTCAAATCTTCACGTTGTATATTTTCTACTAATGCTACTTCCATCATTTGTTGATCTGTATAATCATAAATGATTGCAGGTATAGTTTTTAAGCCAGCTAATTTAGAAGCACGATAACGACGTTCTCCAGAAATAATTTCATAACCTACTAATGTTTCTCTTAGTAAGATTGGTTGAAATAATCCATTTTCTTTAATTGATTCTGATAACTCTTCTAAGGCTTTTTGATCAAACGTTTTTCGTGGTTGATAAGGGTTTGGTTTAATTTTACCAACACTAACATCAAATACTTCTCGTTGATTATTAGCACTCATATTTTGTTCAATTAAATGACTTAATCCACTTCCTAATCCTTTTTTACTCATTAGCTAAAACCTCTTTTCCTAATTCGATATAATCAATTGCTCCTTGTGAACGTGGTGCGTAATAAATAATTGGTTGATGAAAACTTGGCGCTTCTGCCAAAGTAATATTACGATTAATTACCGTTTTATATAATTGATCTGGTAATACTCGTTTAATGTCATTATACACTTCTTTACATAACACTGTATTTTTTTGATACATGGTAACAAGCAAACCTTCTATTTCAATTTCAGTTGCTTTTTGACAAACACGGATTGTTTGTAACAATTGGGTTAACCCTTCTAGAGCATAGTATTCAGCTTGAACAGGGATCAATACTGAATCAGCGGCCAATAGTCCTTGGACTGTTATAGGCGATAATGATGGTGGACAATCTAATAAAATGAAATCAAAATTATGACGAATTTCATTTAAACATTCACTAATAATAGCTCGAGATGAACTAACATTTTCTAATTCATTAATATTACTACTACCAGGAATACAATATAGATTTTTAAATTCTAATTCTTGAACATAATTCATTACATCATTTGTACAAAAACCATCTTTAATTAATAAATCACTAATGCTTCTTGATTGTTGAGAAACTAAATTTTTATCAATTCCTAAACCTTCTGTCGCATTCGCTTGACTATCTAAGTCAACAATAAGTATTTTTTTACCAAAATATCCTAGGACAGCTCCTAAATTAATAGTTGTCGTAGTTTTTCCTACTCCACCTTTTTGGTTAGTTATCGCGATTATTTTTCCCATCGTTATCGTTCACTCCTTTCAGTTTTAATAAAAAGACATAGTCTTTTCGATCTGTTCCTTGTTGTAATTCTATTTTTAAACGTGGAAAGATATTGTGGATATTAGTTACTGCATTTTTAAGCTGACGATTAATTTCATCAACCATAATAGCTGCTTCAGGTTTTTTATATTCTTTACGGCTTTTTACTCGTTTAATATTTAAACTATCTTTTACCCCTACTTCTTTTCCTAAAATCATATCAACCATATCATCTGTTTGGACTACAGATAAATTTTGTTCCAACACTTTAGCATAAACAACCATTGCTTTTTCATAAAATTTTGGTTGTTTTTCTAATTTTAAGATTGCTCGTCCATGACGTTCTTTAATTTTGTTATGGAATATTGCATGTTGGATTTGCACAGGTAAATTAAGTAAACGTAATTTATTCGAAATCGCACCTTGTGTTTTATTTAAAGATTGTGCTAGTTGTCGTTGAGTTATTCCTTTTAGTTGCATATACTCACGACACAATAACGCTTCAGCTATAGCATTTAAACGTTGACCTTCTAAACTCTGTAATACTATATTACAAATTTGACTAATTTTATCAACGTCAATAGCGATATTAATAAACTCTTCATTAGTCTCATAGCAAAACCACAATAAATCTAAATTATCGACAATTTTATAACCTACACCATCATACACAGCATTACACCAAAACTTATCAGATTTCTCATTATACTTATCAATTGCTTGTTCTTTTTGTTTTTTATCAAGCACTAATTGATCTTGTTTATTAACAACTCTTAATAATGATACACGTAGAATATACTTGTCCATAACACTCCTTATTTTAATGGTGATTTTTTGATTTGTCCATAATTCCGTGGATATTTACTATTAGTTTCTCTATCTTTTTTAATTAAAAGATTACTTCTTTCTCCCTGATTATCAGGTAATTGTTGTTTATCAATTTTTACTAAATGACAATCTAGTTTTTCCATTGCTCCTGTTGCCAAATCAGCTTCATTTTTACCTTTATTACCTTTTAAGGCAATTAAATAACCGTCTGTATTTAAAAATGGAATACTTAATTCAAGTAAAATGTTTAAATTGGCTACCGCTCTAGAAACTATTATATCAAATTTTTCCTTAACTTCTTCCATTCGTTTATTTATTACTACAACATTTTCTAAAGCTAGAGTTTCTACTACTATTTTTAGAAAATTAGCACGTTTAGTAATCGGTTCGATTAGATAAAATTGCTTATCTGGATACATAATTGCTAATACAATCCCCGGAAGTCCAGCACCACTTCCTAAATCAGCAATATTATTGTAATCTAGTTGATCAAGTATTGGTTTAATTAACATACTATCATAAAAGTGTTTTAAATAAACTTCTTGATATTCATCAATTCCTGTTAGGTTCATAACTTGATTATATTCTTTAATTAAACGAGCATATTTATCGAGTTGATTAATTTGCTTTTTAGTCGGTTTAAATGATTCTATAAATAAGTCATAATAACTCATGATTGTAGTGAATCAATATTAGTTTGTAAGTCACCTTTAAATAGATAACTTCCACTAACTAATACATCACTTTCATTACATAAAGGTGCTGTTTGATCATTTATCCCACCATCAACATTAATCACATAATTATACCCTTTTTCTTCGCGAATTTGACTAAGCAAATTAATGCGCTTAGGTGTTGAGCTAATAAATTGTTGCCCACCAAAGCCTGGCTCAACACTCATTACTAATACTAAATCAATTTTTTCTAAATAAGGCAAAATTAATTCAATATCAGTATTAGGCTTAATCGCAAGTCCTGCTTTCTTACCACAAGCTTTAATTTTATCAATCACTTGGTTGATATCTTCTTCAATTTCAATGTGAAAAGTTATATAGTCACTTCCAGCATCAGCATACTTTTCAATATAATTTAAAGGATTACTAATCATTAGATGAGTATCTAACACTTTCGTAGTTAAAGGACGAATACGACTAATTAAATCATAACCAAACGTTAAATTCGGCACAAAATGCCCATCCATGACATCTAAATGTAACCATTGGGCATTTGTGTCATTTAAACGTTTAATTTCATCCTCTAAATTTAGAAAATCACATGCTAAAATACTTGGACTAATAATTGGCATAACTTTCCTTCGCTTCTTTCATTAATTCTTGATAATTATAATAACGTTGATCATACATTGGATCTTGACCAAGTTGTGCTTTTATGGCACAACCAGGCTCACTTAAATGAAAACAAGTATTGAATTTACATTCAGACGCTAATAATTGATATTCACGCCAATGATCACGAATCACTTCAGAACTCACATTTAGATTTAGAGAACTAAATCCAGGTGAGTCAATCAAGTAACCTTCATTAAAAGGATAAAACGTTAATTCGCGAGTCGTATGCTTACCTCGATTTAGCACTTGCGATATTGCTTGAGTTTTGATATTTAACTCAGGTATCAATTCATTAATTAATGTTGATTTTCCAACTCCTGATTGACCCGTTAATAAATATTTTTTCTCGCGAATTTTTGTTTTAATTTCATCAAAGTCTTCATTTTTATAATAAACTTGATAACCGATTTTTTGATAATAACTTAGTTTATCTTTGATTAGTTCTTGGTCTTGTTTATCTAAAAGATCCATTTTAGTTATTACAATTACAGTATCTAAACCATTAATTTCCATTTGTAATAACATCTTATCTAATAACATATACGAAATTTTAGGTTCAGTGGCACTAAAAATTACCATCGCAGCATCTACATTACTGACTTCTGGGCGATGTAGGTAATTTTTACGGGGAAGTAATTCAGTGATATAATCTTGATCAATATCCACTAAGACATAATCACCACTGATGATTTTTTGTTTATTTAGTTTTAATTTTTTACTAGCACGACATTCAACTACCTTTTCGTCAATTAAACAATAGAAGAATGAAGATTTAGCATTAACTACTAACGCTTCTTTGATCATTAGTTGCTACTTCCAGCTTCAGGTGCTGGTGTTCCTTGTTGTGGACGCACAACAGGACAAGCCCCTGTTGATAATGAAATCGAGATTTGATCTCCCTTATTGATTTCAGTATCATAAGCTACACTTTGACTAATAACATGATAAGCTTCGACTTTATTATTACATGTAGTTTCATAAGTGATCGATATTTGATTAGCTTTAGACCAAGCATCAACTTCGTCTTTAGTCATGTTAGTAAAGTTAGGAACTACTACTTTTTTCTGTCCACTACTGACAGTTAAAGTAATCGTATTGCCTGGTTTTACTAAAGAACCATTACCAGGACTTTGAGCAATAATTGTATCAGCTTTTGCATCATTTTCCACATAATCTAATGTTACTACATAACCATCATTTTCTAATTGGGTTTTAACATCACTAGCAATTTTTCCTACGTAATTATCTAATTTTTTACCTTCAGGCCCTTGTGATAAATAAATAACTACTGGTGTTTTTTTGTTAATAATATTACCAGCAGGTGGTTGAGTTCTAATTACTTTATCTTGTTCAATATCTTTACTATACTCATATTTAATTGTCACATTTTTACTACTAATACCTAATAGTTCTAATTCGCTATATGCTTCATTTTGCGTTTTTTTAACTAAATCAGGCATCGGTATTTTTGTATTTCGATTATTGAAGAAAATCACTCCTCCAATTAGTAATAATACTAAAATAATTGCGACAATAATAATTCTTTTTTGTTTACGTTTAGAATCTTTTTTCTGTTGTTCATTATCCTTTAAATAAGATAAATCAATTTTTTCTTGACCAATATCAATAGTTTTTTCAATTTCATCTTGTTTAACTAAATCATCTGCTAACACTAGTGGTTGTTCATCCATTTTATCTGCATCAAAGACGTGATTTAAGTCTTCGATCATTTCTTTAGCGTTTTGATAACGATTATTTAATTTCTTAGCTGTGGCTTTAATAATAACATTTTCTAAACTTTGGGGAATATCAGCACGTTGGGCAATAATTGATGGTAATGGTTGACTCATTTGTTTAATCATAATGTATGCTGCTTTTTCACCAACAAATGGTACTTGCATTACACACATTTCATACATTACAATCCCAACCGAATATAAGTCTGATTGTGCTGTTAAACTTTCTCGATTTAAAATTTCTGGAGCGATATATTGTGGAGTTCCCATTAATGATTGAGTTCTAGTAACATCTTCATCCATTATATCCGCAATACCAAAATCAGTAATTTTGACATTTTTGTGTTCATCTAATAGGATATTTTGTGTTTTTAAATCTTTGTGTACGACACCACGTTCATGAGCATGTTTAACACCGTGTAAAATTTGTTGTGATAGTTTAACAATTTCTTCAACTGGAATTGGTGAACATGTTCTAATATAATCTTTTAGTGTCATTCCATCAATATATTCTGCTGCTATATAATGAAGATTATCATCTTGACCTACATCATATATTTTTACAATATTTTCATCATCTAATAAAGCAAGAGTTTCTGCTTCTTTTTTAAATTTTTTAACTTTACGATCATCGATATTTTCTTTTTTAAGGATTTTTAAACTAACATTTCGTTCATCAATTTGATCATAAGCTAAATATACTTTGGCTGTTCCACCTTCACCTAATTTTCTAATAATCTTATAACGATTAGCAACAATTATTTCTTTTTCCATCTATCCCCTTTCTTCCCGATCAATACCAATTACACTAACATTATCGCCTCCACCGCGATTATTTGCTAATTGAATCAACATTTGTACTCTTTCTTCTAGTTCATATCCGCATGTCATTATTTGCCAAATTTCATTACTACTAACAGCTCCTGTTAGTCCATCACTACATAAAACAAAGTGACACTGTTTTGGTATTTTTGCACTCATTTGATGCAATGTTATATTTTTAGTCGTTCCTAATGCTTGTAATAATACATTTTTATAAGGCGAGTGATCTGCTTCATCTTTGGTTATTGTTTCGGCATCCAGCATTGCTTGAACCAATGTGTGATCTTTTGTTAACAATTCTACTCGTTTATCAGTCATATAATAAATACGACTATCACCAACATGACCAACAAAGATGCGATCACCTTGCATTATCATTACACTAATAGTAGTACCCATGTTGTTTTGTGATACTTCAACTAAAGATTGTCGATAAACCTCTGTATTTGCTTCTTTAATAATGTCATATAAAAATTTTTGATAGTCTACTTGTTTGTCATCAATTTTTTTAAAGGCAGAAGTTACAATCTCCCTTACCATTTCACTAGCAACTTCACCAGCGTTATGACCACCCATACCATCAGCTACTAAAAACAAGATGTCACCGATTTTATTACGGCATACATCTATAGAATCTTCGTTATTAGAACGTTTTAAACCAATATCGGTTTGAGCACTATATTTAAGCATGTAATTCGTGCTTACGACGTAACTGTCCGCACGCTCCATCAATTTCACTACCTTTAGAGTAGCGGATAGTTACTTGAATGTGTTGTTGTTCTAATACATCTTTAAATGATTCAATTGTTTGTTTTTGGCTACGTTGATAATTGTACTCACTAACACTATTAAAGGGAATTAAATTGATGTGACAATTCATCCCTTTAACTAAACTAGCTAATTGCTCAGCACACTCTTTAGAGTCATTTACACCATTTAACATGATATATTCAAAACTAACACGACGATTAGTTTTGTCAATATAATGATTAATTGACTCTAAAAGTTGCGCAATAGGGTAAGCATTATTAATTTTCATAATCTGACTACGTAATTTATCATTAGGAGCATGAAGACTAATCGCTAAATTAACTTGTTTATCATAATCGCTAAATTCATAAATTTTAGGAACAATACCACTTGTACTAATAGTAATGTGTCTGGCTCCAATATTTAAACCATTATGATCATTGATAATATCAAAGAATGCTAATACATTCGCTAAATTATCCATTGGTTCACCAATCCCCATCACCACAACATGACTCACACGTTGGTATTTTTCCTTTAATAAACGAGAAAAATGTAGCACTTGCGCTACAATCTCTCCAGCAGTCAAATTACGTTTAAATCCTCCTAAGTGTGATGCACAGAAGCTACATCCAATACGACAACCAATCTGTGAAGTTACACAAACACTATATCCATAGTCTTGTTCCATTAATACCGTTTCAATAACTTCATCATCATGTTGTTTTAATAATACTTTGATTGTACCATCACTTGCTTCTTGTTGCAATTGCACTTCAGGAATATAAATAGGATAGTTAGTTTGTAAAAATTCTATAGTTTTTTGATCTAAATTAGTCATTTCTTCATAATTTGTCACTAGTTTAACATATAACCAGTCCCAAATTTGTTTAGCACGAAAAGAAGCAATATTATTGCTTCTTAATGTTTCTACTAATTGATTAAACGTTAAATTATATATATTCATGACTATCCTATTGATACTAAAATATTATATCAAATTTTAATCATAATTAATGGAAAACATTTTTTTCTTATCAAATCCCTTTAAAAATTAATATTTTTACCTTTTTTTACATAAAATGCCTTATTTAAGCACTTTTTTGGATAATAATTGTGCTATAATAAGATAAATGAGGAGGATTTATGATTAATATATCATTCCCTGATGGAAATAGTAAAGAATACGAAAATGGTAGTACTTTATATGATATCGCTACTTCTATTTCTCCATCTTTAGCTAAAAAATGTATTGCCGGGATAGTTAATGACCAAGAGCGTGATTTACATGATCCAATTAATGAAGATGCTAAGATTATATTAATTACGACTGATGATTTAGATCATGGTTTCCATATTCTAAATCACTCGACAGCTCACGTTATGGCCCAGGCAATCTTAAGATTATTCCCTAATGCTAAAATCACAATTGGTCCTAGTATTGATGAAGGATTTTATTATGATATCGATGCGGATAATGAAATTAAAGAAAGTGACTTACCACGCATCGAAAAAGAAATGCAAAAAATTGCTGCTAATGCCTTAGACTTTAGTCACAAAGAAGTTAGCTATGATGAAGCATTAGAAATTTTTAAAGATAATCCTTATAAATTATATTTAATTAATAAGATTAAAGATAATGGAGAAAAAATAACTATTTATCAACAAGGTGATTTTACTGACCTTTGTCGTGGAATCCATGTTGATAATACAAAACGTATTCAACACTTTAAATTATTAAATATTGCAGGTGCTTATTGGTTAGGTGATAGTGACAATAAAATGTTACAACGTATTTATGGTACTAGTTGGTTTACTAAAGAACAATTAGATAACCACTTACAAATTCTAGAAGATCGTAAAAACCGAGATCACCGTAAATTAGGTAAAGAATTAGAATTATTTACTTTCACTCAAGAAACTGGTGCTGGTTTACCATTATGGTTGCCTAATGGTGCTACTATTCGTTATGAATTAGAAAAATTCATTAAAGAGGAAGAATTACGTCGAGGTTATAAACATGTTTATACACCAGTCCTTGGAACTAAACAATTATATGAAACATCAGGACACTGGGATCACTATAAAGATGATATGTTTGCCCCAATTGAAATGGGTAATGAAACATTTGTTCTTCGACCAATGTGTTGTCCACACCATGCTATGATCTTCAAAAATACACCTAAAAGTTATCGTGACTTACCTTACCGTGTTGCAGAATTAGGGGGAATGCACCGTTATGAAGCAAGTGGAGCCTTAACAGGACTTGAACGTGTTCGTAATATGTGTTTAAATGATGCCCACTTATTTGTACGACCAGATCAAATTCGTGAAGAATTTACTAAAGTATTAGACTTAGTTAAATATGCAGTAGAAACGTTAAAATTAGATATTAACTACTACCGTTTATCATTACGTGATCCAAACAACAAAGAAAAATATTTCGATGATGATGAAATGTGGAATATGGCAGAAAACGAATTACGTACTGCTTTAGATGAAGTTGGAATTGATTATGTTGAAGCATTAGATGAAGCTGCCTTCTATGGTCCTAAATTAGATATCCAAATTAAAACTGCTTTAGGTCATGATGTAACATTAGCAACAGTACAATTAGACTTCTTATTACCTCAAAAATTTGATCTAACTTATACTGATAAAGATCAAAGCGAAAAACGTCCAGTTATTATCCACCGTGGAATCATTTCAACAATGGAACGTATGACCGCTACATTAATTGAACAATATAAAGGAGCTTTCCCAACATGGTTAAGTCCGACTCAATTAAATGTAATTCCTGTAAGTAGTCCAAATTATGATGATTATCAACCACAAATTGATTACTGTAATAACATTTTTTATGAATTGAATCAAGAAAATGTTCGTGTTACTATTGATGATCGTGAAGAAAAATTAAATAAAAAAATTCGTGAAGCGCAAGTTGCTAAAATCCCATACACTTTAGTTATAGGTAATGATGAGGTTAACAACAATACAGTAACTATCAGAAAATATGGAGAAGAAAATACAACAAATATGCCTTATAACGAATTTAAATCATTACTACTTAACGAAATTAAAACTCGTAGTTAATAAAAAAGTGTTTAGAATATTTCTAAACACTTTTTCATTTAATATAATATATCAACATAATTACTAACATAACGTTTATGTAATGTTTTTACAAACAATAATTCAATTTTTTGCTTATCATTAACATCTATATCTTTGTTTTCTAGATAATCATCTATCGTATCATAACTTATAGCTAAAGCTTCTTCATCACTTTTTTGTGGATGATCATCTTCTAGATCTGCTGTTGGTTGTTTTTGATATAAATGGGATGGACAATCAAAGTATTCTAGCAGTTTTTTTCCTTGACGTTTATTTAAACCGAATAGAGGATTTAAATCACTGGCACCATCTCCAAATTTAGTAAAAAAACCTGTAACGTTTTCACTAGCATGATCTGTCCCTAACACTAATCCACCAATTTTACCAGCTAGAGCATATTGATAGACCATTCTCATTCTTGCTTTAATATTACCTTTATTAAAGTCAGAAGTATTATCTATATCAAGATTAACGATATCCACTACTTCTTTGATATTATATGTAATTACTTGTTTGCTATCTAACCAATTAATTACATCTTGACAATCACTTTCATCTAATTGTTGTCCATAAGGCAATCTTACTAAATATAGATGATAACCTTCTCCCAATTCTTTAATGGCGATATCAGCTAATTTAGCACATAAAGTAGAATCTTGTCCTCCTGATATACCAATAATTAAATTTTTTAAACCACTCGCTAACAATTGTTGTTTTATGTAATTAACTCTTTTTCTAATTGTTAACTCAATATCTAAATGAGGACTAACTTGTTCATAATTAACAATAAAAGGTTGTAAGTCATATAATTGATTTTCCACTATATAAGGTAAAATTACAGGGTTAACACATAAAGGGTTAAAATATTTTCTTAATTCTGTACTAGATAAATTAATGTTATTACCAAAATAATTATGTTGTCCATTACGATTATATACTTCAAAATTCAAATGTTGTCTAATAAAAGCTATATCGTCCCAATTATCTAAATCTTGATAACTATCATAACCTATCGCCATAGTAAGATTAGCATTAGGATATTTATCAATCAAATACTTAAGTGTTTGGACAGTTGTTGATACATCACAACGATTAACTTCAAAATCATCAACAACCAAACGCTGATCATTGAAACTGTCGATCCATAATTTACACATGGCTAGGCGATGTTGTTTATCTGTTTGAATATTTTTATAATTAACATCTCCTGTTGGCATCACTATAATCAAATCATAGTCTTTAAGCAACAATTGATTAATTATTGCTTGATGACCTAAGTGCGGTGGATCAAATGTTCCACCAAACAAACATATCTTCATTATTCCTCATTTTCATTAATTAATTTCAATTTAAGGTGATATAATTCTTCACTTAAACAGATTGGATATAATTGGGGATTAGAATATCTTAAATATTCGTTACTAAATTCGTTTAAACTTTGTTGATTATAGTCTTGTAATTCTTTAGTAGTATAATTATTTAATAAAATCTCTCCGTTATTGATAATAGGTTGTAGTAAAGGACGAATATTTTTAGGATAAAATTCTTGATAACCCAATATAAATTCATCATTATATCCTATCAATTTATCTTGTTTTTGATAATTTAGGGGCAAAATCATATCACATATAGCTTGATCTTCTTGGTTATACAATCGATAAGGCATTTTTAGACCTGGATTAGTTACTTTTGTTTTTGAATTAGATAATTTAATCACATCTCGCTCATTACCTTTTGCTTTTAAATGAACTAATTTGTATACTCCACCTAAAGAACTACTATCACTACAAGAAACTAATTTAGTTCCTATCCCAAATGCATCAATTGGTGCACCTTGTTCTTCTAAATCAACAATAATGTGTTCATCAATATCATTACTAACCATTATCTTAACATCATTATATCCTTGTTGATCTAATAGTATTCTTGATTGTTTACTTAACTTGGCCAAATCTCCACTATCAATGCGAATCCCATTAAAATTAAAGTTATTATTTTCCTTAGCTACCTTTATCGCATCAGGGATACCTTTTGTTACTACATCATATGTATCGACTAAAAATGTTACATCTTTAAAAGTAGTGGCATATTCGCTAAACGCTTGATATTGATCATTGTGCATTTGAATATAACTATGGGCATGAGTCCCGACACAAGGAATATCAAAGCGTTTAGCTGCACTTACTAACGAAGTACCATTAAATCCTGCTATATAACTTGCACGACTTCCCCATAGGCTAGCATCTAGTTCATATCCTCGTCGGGCTCCAAATTCATATAGTGGTTTATCAGTTACCAAACGCATTTTACTAGCTTTAGTTGCAATTAGCGTTTGGAAATTAAAGATATTTAACACTAATGTTTCAATTAACTGACATTCTATTAAATTTCCAGTTATTACTAATATTGGTTCATTAGCAAATATTACTTCACCTTCCATCGGAGCAAGGATGTTTCCTTTAAAAGCGAAGTTTTTTAAATATTCTAAAAATTCTTGATCATAATAACCTAATGATTCTAAGTATTTAATATCATCTTCACTATATCTGAATTCTTTAATTGCTTCAATTAAATGTAGACTTCCAACATATACACAATGCCCATTATTAAATGGGTTTTTTCGAAAATATACCTCAAATGTTGCTTCAACATCTTTATGGTCATGCTTAAAATAAGCATAAGCCATATTGATTTCATACAAGTCTGTATGTAAACCTAAACTGGACATATATCTCCATATATAACTAAAAACACTATTATGCGTTTTTTAGCTTTTAATAACCGTCGGTATGAGTTTCTCCATTAACAATTTTAACTCCACCGCTTGTACCAATACGATTAGCACCTGCTTCAATCATACTTATCGCATCTTCATAAGTTCTTACTCCACCAGCAGCTTTGATTAAAGTAGTATCTCCAACTACTTCTTTAAATAATTTTACATCTTCAACAGTAGCACCTCCTGTACTCATTCCTGTTGAAGTTTTAACAAAGTTAGCTCCTGCTTTCATGATAATTTGACAAGCAATCGTTTTTTCTTCATTTGTTAATAAACATGCTTCAATGATAACTTTTAATACATTATTACCAATTGCTTCTTTAATTTTTTTAATTTCATTATAAACATATTCATAATCTTTATCTTTTAATTTAGAAATATTAATAACCATATCAATTTCACTAGCACCGTTTTCTATAGCTTCTTTTGCTTCTAATACTTTAATGTTTGTTGTGTTAGCTCCTAACGGAAAACCGATGACGCTACAAACTTTAGTATTAGAACCAGCTAATAATTCACTGGCTTGTTTAACCCAACATGGGTTAATACAAATTGAGAAAAAGTCATATTCTTTTGCCTCGTTAACTAGTTTAATTAAGTCCTGTTCAGACATATCTTGTTTTAAGTTAGTATGATCTATATATTTATTTAATTCCATTTTCACTCCTTCTTAATTATACAATATTTAATGATTTGTATCTTTAATTAATAAATTCAATACATTCTCACTTGGGGTTTTTCCGATGCCATAATATGGATATGTATGGATATGAATAGCCGGATTAAAGTTAGCTTCAATTATTCCAAATTCATAATCATATAAATTTGGAATAATCATGTCTATTCCACAGATTTTAACATTTAGTGCTTTGGTTGCGTTAACTGCTACATCTTTAAAATATTGTGGGACAAAATCACTCATTTCAAAACTATCTCCTCCTGTTGAGATATTTGAATTTTTACGTAAATATATTTTTTGATTACATGGGATAACACAATCTAGAGTTAATTGTTGTTCTGATAATATGTCAATCATTTCCTTATCGATTTTTATTTTTTCCACAGGTCGATTGTAATGTTCCCCTCTTAGTGGATTTTGATTCTTAATATCAATTAATTGACTAATAGTATGTACTCCATCACCAATTACATTACAGGCTTCACGATGAATAATACTAACACACTCATCATCAATTACTAAGAAACGATACTCTAATCCTGAAATAAACTCTTCTATAATAACTTGATTAGAATGACTAAATGCCAATTCCAGTGCATGATTAAATTGGGCGTCTGTATGGGTATTAGGTAATATTGAAATTCCTAGACCAAAGTTAGTATCTAGCGGCTTAACAACAATTGCTTTATTTAACCAATCTTGATGTTTAGTTTGACTACTATTTCTAATTACAATCCCTTGTGGAGTTCTAATATGTTTTTTATCTAATAAATATTTAGTCATATATTTATTTTCTAACATAATAATATCAGCATAGTGATCAACATTAGTTTTAGTCGCTTGCACAACCAAACGGTCATTAATGCTAATAATATTATCTAATTCAGATAATACTTCAACTTTAAAATTACGTTTTTGTGCTGCTTCCATTAAGATTTTAGTTGATAATTCCATATCTAAATTAGGATACTGATCAATATATTGTTTAAAGTAGAAAACATGATCTTTGGCATAATTACAAATTTCATAATCATACTCAGCTAATTCTTGATTAAATAATTGATAATCAGCCTTCCCTTCCACAAAATCATTGATAAGCTTGTGAATAATTTCTGGTTGGTATTCACAAAAATTATTTAATAATCCGATCATATGGTTATATAATGTATCAGTAACACCATCAATTGTTAATTCTAAATCAAGATTATTAGCTTCCATTGCTACTAAATCAAAGTTAGCTACACATTGTTTAAAATCAAAGTTATTAATTTCAATATGATCTAAATAATTAATTAAACATTCTAATAATTTTAATCCTTCATAACTAATACCAATTAAATAATTAGGATTTAAATCAATAAAACGTAATTCTAAATATTCATCGTACTTAATTCGTACTCTTCCATATAGTTCACGACGAGCTGACAGTTTACCTTGATTAATCATCTCATCAATTGATTTATTATAAGCTTCTAAACTACTAAAATCAAGATCGAGATTTTGTTCATTATAATATCCCCATTTATTGGTGTTACGACTACTTAAAACATTACTATCTTTTAATGGTGAGAAACTAAAAAACGGTAATATTAATGGTGCATAAGTATATATTTTTTTCGTCATATCAATTAGACTAGAACTAAATCCACTAACATTAAAATGAATTCCACTGGTAAGTAACATTTTAACATCATAATTTGCAGCTAAATGGTGATGATACTCTTTATCATCCAAATTAGGATGATTAAGCGTATAATCCAAATTACAATTAATTGGACTAATTGGCCACACATATCCATCTTGTGGATATTTATTTAAGGCTAAATAGTTCATCTCTTGATGCAACTCTTCTATACTATCACATACATTAGATACTAATTCTAATTGATGATCACAAAAGTCTAATGTAGCATTTTCATCAAAAATTCGTTCATCTAATTGATAAGGATTAAAGTTATGATCAAATACTAGACTTTCCTTTTCCATTCCAAATCTCATATTAACTCCTATAAAATGTTTTTCCATTTATCAGTTTTAATTCTAAGCACACCGACAATAATTTTTATCACCATATCAAATACCATTACCACACTTACACCAATTACTCCCATTCCATTTTTAGCACATAAATACATTACTGGCAAGGTAAAGATAAAAGTGATTCCTGCATCAAGTAAGATTACAAAACGATTATCTCCCCCCGCTTTTAATGTAGCAATCATTGAAGCAACTGGAATACGTAAAATCATGTACAATCCATTTAAATAAATTAAATATTTAATTAATGTAAAACTAATATTATTATCAACATTAAAGTACTTAATACTATATGGCATTACAGTTAACGTTAATATAGCAAGCACACTTGCAATAATTAATAAGAACTCAATAATGATGTGAAGTTGTTTTTTTATTAGTTTATCATCATTACTAACAATTTTTTCACCCATCACTATTCCAGAAATTTGACTAGGAGCAATTACTAGTCCGTTAAAACTCATTGCAATACGATTAGCAATAATATATGCTCCATAACCTAATACTCCTGTCAGTAAGAAAATTTTAGTAATAAAGAATTTAGATAACCCGTACATAAATTCAACAATTAATAATGGGCTTGTAACGATAATTACTTTTTTAATAAAACTAGGATTAAAACTAAACATTTCCTTAAATGTGCCAATAAAAGGTGATTTGATATACCATGAATAAATATAATTAATTGCAATATAAACTATTTTTGAAATTAATGTAGCAATAGCAGCACCACCAATACCCATATTCATTTGGTAAATTAAAATCCAATTAAATAAACAATTAACCAGTAATTGGATAAAACCAATTACTAGTGATACTTGTGGTTTTTTTATCGCTCGATATTGATTAGTAAAAAGAATTTCAAATGGCGATAAAAAAACACTCCATTTAAAGATAGTAAAATATTCATATGCTAGTTGACCTGTTGGAGTATCTATACTGACTAAACTGTTAACAATGGTTTTTTCCGTTAAACTAAAAAGCAAAAAACAACCAAACACTACTGGGAGAATAATAGAGATTGCTATCCCCATTAGTTGTTTAAGTTCAATTGTTTTTTGCTGTGCATAGTATTGAACACTAAAACTATTTATCCCTGTTGCTATTGCAAAAAAGACTGGACCAATAATCATTGTAATACTACTAGCAATCCCAATTGCTTGAGTACCTAATGGATCATAGTGGTTAATCATAACACTATCAATTGTTACTGATAATGTTTGTAAACTAATTGCAATAAAAATTGGAACAAATAAACTAAAAATACTTTTAATACTAGTTAATTGCATATTATTTTAAATCATTAATTGCGGATTGTGCCGCAATAGTACCATCATTAACGGCAGTCGTAATTTGTCGTAATTCTTTATTAATTACATCTCCTGCTCCATAAATAAATGGTTTACTTGTACGCATATTGTGATCAACTAATATATTGTTATTTTCATCAGTAATACCTAAATTTTCAAAGTAAGAAGTCATTGGGATAAACCCTATATAAATAAAGACTGCTTTAATATCTAGTGTTGTTGTCTCTTCAGTTTTAACATTTTTTACAACAACTCCGTTAACTAAATCATCACCTATGATTTCTTCAGCAACTGTATCATACATAATGTTGATATTTTCTTTGTTTAACACTTTGTCAATCGTAATTTGTTCAGCTCTAAACTGATCACGACGATGGATCAAAGTAACACTCTTACAAATATCTGCAAGATATAGCGCTTCTTCTAAAGCCGAGTTCCCTCCACCAATGACACAAACATCTTGTTCTTTAAAGAAGTTACCATCACAAATAGCACAATAACTTACACCTTTTCCTTGAAACTCTGCTTCCCCAGTAATTCCTAATTGACGATTAATCATTCCTGTTGCAATAATGACACTACGTGTTTGATATTCACTCATATTAGTTTTGACAGCATATGTTCCATCATCATTTGGATTAATACTTTCTACATCTCCATATTCGTAATTGGCACCAAAGCTTAAAGCTGATTCTTTCATCTGGTTAGCTAAATCACGACCTTTAATTTTTTTAAATCCTGGATAGTTTTCTACTTCATCAGTAATAAATACTTTTCCACCAGGAGCTGCTTTTTCTAACACTAAGACATCAAGTCCTGCTCTAGACGCATATAAAGCACTAGTTAAACCAGCAGGGCCTGCTCCGACAATAATTACATCTTTCATTATTCTCCTCTTAATCCCATAACTTGATAAACTTCTTCTACTTTTTTCTTACTAATTGTATTGACAGTTTGTTCATGTTCTTCTAGATATTTTTCTATAATATCAAAGTTATTATAATAGTAACTAACTTTTTCTTGAATCGGTTTTAAAAATTCATTAATTGTTTCAATTAATGTCGTTTTTAAAAATCCATAGTTTTGCCCCTTAAAGAAACTTAATGTTTCATCCATTGTTTTATTAGTAAGTTCTGCATAAATTACTAATAAGTTACTAACTCCTGGTTGATTTTCATAATCATAATGTATTTCACCGATACTATCAGTTGTTGCAGATTTAATTTTTTTCTCTACTTGTTGCGGTGAATCAAATAAAGTTATAAAACTTTTTTCGTTTTCATCACTCTTCGACATTTTTTTTGTCGGATCCGTTAATGAAAATATTTTTGCACCACGTTCTTCAATGATTGGTTCAGGTACAACAAATAATTCTTGATTATATAATTGATTAGCCCGTTGTGCCAAATCACGACAAAGTTCAAGGTGTTGTTTTTGATCAACACCAACAGGTACATGAGTTGTATTATATAATAAAATGTCACTAGCCATTAAGACTGGATAAGCAAATAATCCGGCATTACAATTTTCTTGTTTACGACTTTTATCTTTAAATTGAGTCATTCTTTCTAACTCACCCATTTTAGTCATAGTTACTAATGGCCATAATAATTCAGTATGGGCCGGAATATGCGATTGCACAAAGATCGTTGCTTCTTTTTCAAATTCTAAAGCAAAGAAAATACATAATAATTGCTTAATGTTTTCACTTAGTACTTGAGGATCTTGAGCAATAGTAATACTATGCAAATCAGCTACACTAAGATAAGCTTGATTAGCATCTTTAACTTTATTCTTAAAGTTTTTTAATGAGCCTATGTAATTCCCTAGTGTAATATTACCTGTAGGTTGAATTGCCGTATATATAATCATTATATCTCCTATTTATAAACGTTATAATCATCGTCAGAGATGATCTCTCCGATATAATTTACTTGGAATTTAGCTTTACTTACAGCTAAAGGTTGACCAGAAGCTATTGCATAGCTATGATCATAGAAAGCTTCAAACATACTAATATCATTAAAATTATCACCAACTACAAGAATATCATCGCTATTTATATTTTTATTTTCTACTAACCATTTAATTCCATTGGCTTTACTAACATTTGGAGCACCAATATCTAAGTGATTGCCATTTAATACACAACTAATGTTGGGATTTTCACTACTTAGTTGGTTTGCTAATTGTTCTAAAAAAGCAAAGTTATCTTCTTTTAGAGTAATTGAAATAAAAACTATCTCATCATTAAATTCTTGATGATTATCTGTAATTGGGGTTAATGTTTTTCCATCAGAAATAAACATATACATATTAGGTTCATAATAACTAACAACCGCACTTACACTATCATTATCCATTATTTGTTGATAAATAGTTCGTTGGTTATCGTCAAAAATTATTGCTCCATTACAACAAATCATATACTTAGTTCTAAACATTTGTTGTAAATGTTTAGTTGCACAATATGGACGACCAGTTGCTAAGACAAACATATTGCCTTCTTCAACAAAGTCATATAATCTTCTGATGTCTAATTCATTAACTTGATGATTTTTGATTAAAGTTCCGTCAATATCTGATATTAATATGTTCATAAAACTCCTTATTAATACTCACAATTACGTGTTGTACGAGGGAATGGAATTACATCACGAATGTTTTCAATTCCTGTTACATACATAACTAGACGCTCAAATCCTAAACCAAATCCAGCGTGATCTACCCCTCCGTATTCACGAAGTTGTAAGTACCAATCATACTCTTCTTTATCTAAATCAAATTCTTGCATTTTATTAACTAATACGTCATAACGCACTTCACGTTGACTACCACCAATTAATTCTCCAATACCTGGAACAAGTAAGTCAGTGGCAGCAACAGTTGTATTGTCATCATTATCTTTCATATAGAACGCTTTAATATCACGAGGATAATTAGTAACAAATACTGGCGCTTTATATACTTGATCAGTTAAATATTTTTCGTGTTCTGTTGCTAAGTCAACTCCAAAGTACACTTCATTTTCAAATTTATGCCCATCTTTAACCGCTTGTTCTAAAATCTCAACTGCTTCTTTGTAAGTTACGACATTAAATTTAGCATTAACTAAATCTGCTAGACGAGCAATAATGTCAACATCTTCATTTAAACCATTTAAGAAGCTCAATTCACTACGTCCATGTGCTAACACGTATTTAACAACATGAATTAACATATCTTTTGCTAATACAATAATATCATCTAAATTAGCAAAAGCAATTTCCGGTTCTACCATCCAAAACTCAGCGGCATGACGTGTTGTATTAGAATTTTCTGCTCTAAATGTTGGTCCAAAAGTATATACTTTTTTAAACGCTAATGCGTAAGCTTCAGCTACTAATTGTCCCGATACTGTTAAGTTGGCTTTTTTGTTAAAGAAATCTTGTTTATAATCAACACTTCCATCTTCATTTGTTTTAACATTGGCTAAATCTAATGTCGTTACTTGGAACATTTCTCCAGCACCTTCAGCATCACTACTTGTAATTAATGGTGCATGTAACATAACAAAACCATTTTGGTTAAAGAATTCATGAATCGCAAAACTTAATAGCGATCTGATTCTAAATACTGCATTAAATGTATTAGTACGTGCACGTAAGTGCGCAATGTCACGTAAAAACTCATAGCTATGTTTTTTGGGTTGAAGTGGATAGTCTTCCTTACTTTCTGCTAAAATGTCAATATTAGTTGCATTAATTTCAAATGGTTGTTGTTCTTTTCCTGTTAATACTAATTCACCACTCACTTCCACTGCAGCTGCAATATGTAATTTTTCTAATGCTTCTTGGTTTGGCATATCTTTAAATACAACTTGCACTGTTTCAAAACATGTCCCATCATTAACCATTAAGAACGAAACATTTTTACCAACTCGTTTATTTCTAATCCATCCTGTAAATGTAACTTCTTTTTCACTTAATTGTTGATAACTTTGTACTAATTCTTTTATTTCCATAATTCCTCGCTTTAAATTTTACTTTTTTTACTTTCTACTTGTTTAATGTCACGTTTAATTTGTGTTACTAGTTTTGATTCTGAATCAAATTTTTTTTCTTCTCTTAAGTATTTGACAAATTCAACTGTAATTAATTCACCATAAATTTTTTTGTTAAAACCAATAATGTGTGTTTCAATGTTATTCCCGACTCCATTAAATGTAGGTCGTGAACCAACATTGGTTACAGATTTATATTTTTTACCTTTATAAATAACTCGTGTTTCGTAAACACCTTTTCTTAATAAGACATTGTTATGAATTAAGAAGTTAACAGTTGGCACTCCTAATCGATGACCTATACCTGATCCGGTTACGACCATATCTGTGATTGAAAAAGGTCTTGTTAACAATTCATTTGCTAAACGAACATGACCTTCTTGTAAGTAATCACGGATTTGACTACTACTGATTTTCTCATTATTCTTTTTAACAAATTCTACCGTTTTAACTTTAAAGTGTTTTTCTAAATCAGCAACACTTCCTTGGTGTTTATAACCGAATCTAAAATCTGGTCCAGTAATAACTAACTCAGGATTAAACTGCTTTATAAATTCAATAAATTTTGATTTTGAATCTTTCTTAATTTTATTCAAATCAAGTACAATGATATTTGGACAATACTCTTTAAGTAATAATATCTTTTCTTCTGTTGGATAAATATCATTAGCATGTAAATTATTAACAAAAGTAATAATTAAATCATTATTTGATAATTGACGTAATATCTTTTGATGACCTTTATGAACTCCATCAAAATATCCTATGGCAATCTTTTCATACTCTTTTTTCGAACGTTGTAGTTCATCAAGATACTTTAACATTAATCTCCTTAACACATAAACACTGGTTTCATATAATCACAATCATACTGATCATAAATGCCAATTACCTGATTATTTTTTTCATTGATAAAGATACAAGGTAATTGATAATCTTTTTTTAATTTCATACCACCATTAATTATGATGTTATCGCTAGTTGTGTAACTAGGATATGTGGATTTTAGTAAACTATCTAAGCCAATGATATCGTCCTTAGTAATCGTATCTAATGTTTTTGCTTCACTTAAACTAAATCCATTATTAATAGTTCTTATCAATTGATCCATACATCCAATAATACCTAACTTATCTAAGATATCTTGAATCAAACTTCTAATGTATGTACCATGACTAACAGTTGTTTCAAAACTAAATCCAGTTTCATCAACCGCAATCAACTCTAAACTATGGATGGTAATTAGTTGGGGTTTTAGTTCAAATTCTACCCCTTGACGCGCTAACTTATAAGCACTCACTCCATTAATCTTTTTTGCACTATACTTAGGTGGGGTTTGTTCCATCTGCCCAACCATTTGTCCTAACACTTGCTTTATCACACTTGCTTTAGGAACAACATCATTACTAGTTTCCACAACTTCACCTTCACTATCTAAGGTATTAGTGCTAACCCCTACTTTGACATGGGCTTGGTAAGTTTTACACTCATGGTCAAGCAAGTTTAAATACTTTGTTCCGCGCTCTACTCCAACAACCAATACTCCCGTTGCAAGCGGATCAAGTGTGCCACTATGTCCGATCTTCTTAGTTCCTAATTGTTTTTTTAAAGCTCTAATCACATCATACGAACTAATTCCTTGTGGCTTATTAACTATTACTAATCCACTATTTATTGACACGATAATTTCCTATAACATCATATGTTTTGTTTGCAAAAATAAAGACATTAGGATTGATGTGATATATCTCTTCTTTTAGCATCGCAAACTGCACGACATTAAGCACTACCATAATAACTTCTTTATTGCTGTTAGTATAACCTCCGCGCACCTCTTTAAAAATTGAAGTTCCACGCCCGATATTTTTATGGATGTAATCAGCGACACTATCTAAATGTTCACCGATAATCCATACATTTACTTTTTGATTATTAGTATAAAATAGATTTAAGATTATTTCACGAATAAAGATATAGATAATGGTAAACAACATCGTTTCAATACCAAGCACAAACCCTGATACTGCCACAATTAATAAATTAATTGGCATGTTGATATAAGAGAAAGGTATGCCATATTTTTTAAAGGCATATAAACAATAAAAATCAAAACCACCACTACTAGCTCCAATTTTTAACAATCCCCCTAAACTAAATCCCATAATTGCTGCTGCAAAGAAACAGTTAACAATTCGTTCATCAGTAAAGGAAGCAGGCAGACTAGCATTACTTAAAATCTCGGAAGTTAATGTTACTACTAAAATACTTAACACTGAATAGAAGGTAAATCTTTTTCCTAATTTACAAAACGATAAGATAATTCCTGGAATATTAAGTACTAAGTAAATAACACCGAAACTAATTGCCGAAAAATGCGAAACTAACTGAGCTACCCCCGTTAATCCCATCGACACTAAATTGGACGGTTGTAAGAAACAAGTAACCCCAAAAGCATAGATAATCGAAAGTATGATAATTAATGAAATCTTAACAATCACGGATTGTTTTTTAAGTTTGAACACAATTCTCCTTACTTTACTATATTATACCATTTTATTAAATTTATATGGGTAAGATAAAGCCCGTGTAGATTGTAAAATGAAAGTTGCCACCCTGCAATGGTAAAATATTTTTGGAGGAAAAATGAGAAAAAACAATAAAATGACATTACAAGATCGACTAACTATTAAGCAA
>UWSE01000003.1 GCA_900551955.1 uncultured Mollicutes bacterium
TCAACAAATTATTAATGATTATAATAAATATCATATGTTTGGCGATGATCACCAACCACAAGATTAAGTAATAACTTGCTTAATCTTTTTTACACATTTTGTAAAAAAAAGTGTATAATATTTATGTTTTTTGTGGAAAGAAGAATTCTCTCACCCGAGATATTAAGTATCTGGGTTAATGCTACAATATATATTTATTTATATTTTGTCTAGTATTATGTGTGAGGAGTATTCTCACACTTTTTTAATAAGGAGGTAAAACTATGCCAAAAATGAAAGCAAAAAGTTCGGTAACTAAACGTTTTAAAAAAACTGGTAAAGGTAAATTAAAACGTGGTCGTGCATTCACATCACACCAATTTGTCCGAAAAACACAAAAACAAAAAAGACATTTAAGAAAACAAGCATTAGTTTCAGCACAAGAAACAAAACGTATGCAAGATATGATGTAAGAATAGGAGGTTAATATGCCAAGAGTAAAAGGGGGATATGTTACACGTCGTCGTCGTAAACGTGTACTTAAACTAGCCAAAGGTTACTTTGGATCAAAACATACATTATACCGTACTGCTAATGAACAAGTAATGCGTTCTATGAAATACGCTTACCGTGATCGTAAACAGAAAAAACGTAACTTCAGAAAATTATGGATTACACGTATTAATGCGCAAGCACGTATTGAAGGAATTAGTTATTCACAATTAATGAATGGATTACATAAAGCAAATATTGAAGTAAATCGTAAAATGTTAGCAGATATGGCAGTTAATGACCAAAAAGCATTTAAAGTATTAGTAGAAAAAGCACAAGCTGCTTTAAAATAAGAATAGGAGGGAAAAATGAAAGCTATTATTAAAACTGGTGGAAAACAATATAGTGTTGAAGAAGGTAGTCAAATTTATGTTGAAACATTACCAGGAGAAGCTGGTGATAAAGTAACATTTGATGAAGTTTTAATGTTAGGTGATGAAGTTGGAACTCCATTTATTAAGGGAGCTAGTGTAAGCGGAGAAATCGTTAAACACGGAAAAGGTAAAAAAATTACTATTTTTAAATACCGTCCAAAAAAAGATTCACGTAATAAAAAAGGACACCGTCAACAATATACATTAGTTAAAATTACTAAAGTAGGAAAATAATGATTAATGTTAAAGTTAAACAAACATCAACACATATGAGTCTACATATATCTGGCCATGCGAACATGGGTGAGTATGGAGAAGATATTGTATGTAGTGCGGTTAGTTGTTTGTGTTTTAGTATTGCAAATCAATTACTATTATTGGATGCTGATTTAGATATCAGTGTGCTTGATAATGATTTTAAGTTTAATGAAATTAACCTTAATCACGATAATAAGTTATTACTTGATACATTACTAAACGGTTTGTTTAATATCATGGAAGAATATCCACAAGCAATAAAAATTATGGAGGTGGAAGCATGTTAAAATTACAATTACAATTCTTCGCATCTAAAAAAGGGGTTGGATCTACTAAAAATGGTCGTGACTCTGAATCTAAACGTTTAGGTGCGAAAAAAGCTGATGGACAATTTGCCCACGCTGGAAGTATTATTTACCGTCAACGTGGTACAAAAATCCACCCAGGGACAAATGTCGGAATTGGTGGAGATGATACATTATTTGCTAAAGTATCTGGAATTGTTAAATATGAACGCAAAGGGCGTAATAAAAAACAAGTATCAGTGTACCCAGCATAATGGATAGTCAAATTAAAATGATTATTGGTTTGGTTATTATTATGATAATCGCAATCGCTTGTACGATGCTAGTTTATAGTTTTTATCATAAAAAAAGTAAACAAGTATATGGCCAAGTTAGACCAGTAGTCAGTACTAATCAAGTTAATTATAGTATTGGTGAAGATATAAACACTAATACTAATCCACTAAAAGTTGAATTGCAGGCAATTATTGATGATTATAATCGTCTTGATAAAAATGATCCAAACTACAGTTTTTATCAAGAAGCCATCATTCAACGTTTAGTAAGCTTAAAGAATAAAATCGCCCAATAAGCGTACATAACAACAAGGTTTACCTTGTTGTTTTTTATTAGTAAATAAATAACTAGATTTGGTATAATATAGATATGAATGAGCGCATTGATAAAATCAATAAATTCTTTAAAATTGGTTTAATTTTTTTAAGTTTAGTGTTAATCACTAAACTTTTGTGGATTAGTATCATTCAACATAAAGGGTTTAGTGCACTAAGTCAAAACCAGGTACGAATTGAACGAGCACAAAACCTTCCACGAGGAAGAATTTTAGATCGAAACGGAATGGTTTTAGCGGATGAAGAAGTACAAAATGATTTGAACTATATTGAACCAGGGATAATGGATGATGAAGCTAAAGAAGCATTAGCCATCCGAATTAGTAATATGATTACTTTAGATAATACTGAAGTCAATCAAGTTGAATTACAAGACCTTGTCTTAACAAAAAATGGTAATTTAAAACAAATTACAGGTGCCTTAACTAAAGAAGAGCGTCTACATGTAAGTGAGCTTAGTGAAAATGAGTATAATCAATTCTTACGAGACCATTTAACACAAGCGCAAATAGATGAAGTTGTTAATGCTTATACGCCACAACAATTAAAAATTATTTTATCAATGAAACAAGCTACTAGTAAAAAAAGTGTTGTGATTAAAGATAATTTAACGATTGATGAGTATTACCAATTAAATTTAATTGCTAATAATTGTGGAGGTTTTTATGTAGCTAAAGACTACATTAGAACCTATCCTCAAGGTGATATGCTAAGAAGTTTTATTGGTTCTTATGGACAAATTCCTAAAGATCAACAAGATGTGTATTTATCGCAAGGATATCCTTCGAATGCTAACGTAGGTACTAGTTATTTAGAACAACAATTAGAACCGGTACTTAGAAGTTATAGTCAGACTGTATCAATGAACTTCGATAGAAAAGGGAACTTGAATTCAAGTAATGTCATTAACCAAGGACAACAAGGAAATGATGCCTATCTAACGATTGATGGAAAGATTCAAAAAATTGTTGAACAACATTTAACTGATTATTTAAATAATAATAAATATGAATATTGTCGTAATATCTATGCATCAATCGTTAACCCTGAAAATGGAGAATTAATAGCTTTAGGTAGCAAACAACGATTAGATGATGATAGTATTGTTGATAATAGTATTGGAAACTTTACTCAAAGTTATACTCTAGGTTCAACGATTAAACCAGCGATTTTATCATTAGGTTACCAATCAGGTGTTTGGCAACCTAAAACCGTGGTTAATGACGAACCATGGTATATTTTAGGAACGCCAAAAAAAGCAAGTTATACCAATATGGGACCAATTGATGAGAATGAAGCAATTGCACGTTCATCTAATATTTATTTTTATTCTATATTATTAAAATATGCGGGTACAAGTTATGTCCCTAATGCCGGATTATCTATTCCGGCCGAAAAATTTATGCAAGTCCGAAGTTTCTTACAACAATATGGATTAGGTAGTTTAACCGGGATTGGGATGCCTAATGAAAATACAGGAATTGAAGGAACCGGAACTGCACCAGGATTATATGTCGATTTAGCTAATGGACAATATGATACTTATACTAATTTACAACAAACGCAATATGCAGCAACTGTTGAAGAGTTAGGTACACGTTATAAAATTAACTATTTATTACGTGTCCAAAAACCGAGTTTATATCAAGAACAAAGTCAGTTATTATTCCAACAAACACCTGAAGTATTAAATAAAGTTAATATTGATCAAGCTTCAGCACAGCATGTGCGTGATGCAATGGATGGAGCAAGAGAATTTCCAAGAAGTACTGTAGGTGCTAAAGGGTTTAAAGTAAATGGTCGATTATCAGCTAAAACTGGTACCAGTGAATCATTCTATTTTGATCAAAAAACCAATACTTTAGTTAATACCAATACTACTAGTTTTTTAGGAACCTTACAAGAAGGCGATAAAAAGTATAGTATGGGAGTAGTAATTCCTGATTATACAAGTGCGGGTAACCAAAAACCAAAAGAAGCAGGACATGTAGCTGCATATATTTTTAACCAAATGGAGAGTGAACATGTTTAGAATTGGTCATAGTTATGATATTCATCAATTAGCACCTGATCAAGAATTAATTTTAGGTGGAATTAAAATTGATAGTGATCTAGGGACAATCGCTCATAGTGATGGCGATGTCCTAGTTCACGTGATTATTGAAAGTATCATTGGTGCCCTAGCATTAGGCGATATTGGTTGTTTATATCCCGATACTGATCAACAATACAAAGATGTTTGTAGTTTAGAACTACTTAAAGATACCATTAAACGCATGGAAGATAAAGGGTATAAGATTAATAATATTGATTGTAGTATTTATCTGCAAACACCAAAACTAAGACCTTATATTGAGCAGATGAGAAAAATCCTAAAAGATATTATGCATATAGATATTGATCAAATCAATATTAAAGCCACTCGTGGTGAAGGAATTGGTTTTATTGGGCGAAAAGAAGGGATTGCAGCTGAAGCTGTAGTATTACTAACAAATGATTAAAGGTATAGGTATTGATATTGTTGAATATGATCGCGTGCAATTAAAAATTGCTAATCGTGTATTAACTAAAAGCGAATTAGCAATTTTTAATAATCATCCTAATCAATTACAATTTTTAGCTAGTCGCTTTTGTTTAAAAGAAGCTATTATTAAAGCGACTAACAAAAAATATACAATGAGAGAAATAGAAATCAGTAATAATGAAGATGGACAACCAATTTGTAATATTGACAATTTAATCTTAAGTATTTCACACGAAAAACACTGTTGTGTGTGTATGTGTATCTGGGAGGCGTTATGAGTTATCAACCACAGTTAATTGTTGATATGGATATTGTTAGTGATAATATTAAATTATTAGCACAAGATAAAAAACCGTGTCTAATGGTCAAAGCTAGCCAATATCATGTTTTAGAAAATATTAAACCACTAGTTGATTTAGGATATGACTTTTTTGGGGTGTCAACTTTAGAGGAAGCTCAACTTATTTTAAATAGCTTTGATGTTGATGTGTTAATTGTTACCCCAATTGTGTTTGAAGATATGGTTAGCTTTAACCATCCTCGCTTACACTTTAGTGTAGTTGATATAGAAACTTTAAAGCAAGTAACTGATCAATTTAAAGTTCATCTTAATTTTGATACAGGGATGGGAAGAATTGGTTTTAAACCGGAAATGGTTAGTCAAGTCATTGAACTTGTTAAACAACGTGATTTACATCTAGAAGGTTTATATACACATTTCCCTTGTGCAAGTGATCAGATATATACTTTAGGTCAGATTGATTTGTTTAAAACAATCGTTGATCGTTTTAACGAAGCCGGGATTAATCCAACATATATTCATTGTCAAAATAGTTTAGGAGCAATTTTATATAATGTTGAGTTTTGTAATATGGTTCGTCCAGGCATTGGGATTTGGGGATATGGTGCTAATTTAGAAGAAGCCGAGCTAACACCAATTAAACCAGCTTTAAAATTAATTGCACCAATTAGTTTTATTAAAGATTACCAAGGTTTAATTGGTTATGACCACCTAGATCAAGTAGATGGTATTATTGCTACCATCAAATTAGGATATAATGATGGTTTAGATCGAAGACTACGAGGATATGATTTTAAACCTGGGAAAATTGTTGGTAATGTTTGTATGTGTCAAACGATGTTAGAAGTACCTAATAAAGATATAAGTAGTATTACTATTTTTGAAGAAAATAGTATATATAATTTATGTAAATATTTTAATTGTAGTGTATATGAATTATTATGTGGTTTGTCATATAGAATTAAACGTGTAATTAAAGGAGGAGTATGGCACGATTAGAAGTAAAAGATTTATGGGTTGAGATTGAAGATAAGCAAATCTTAAAAGGACTTAATTTAGTAATCAATGATGGAGAGATTCATGCAATTATGGGTCCTAATGGAACAGGAAAATCTACTTTATCTTCGGTTATTATGGGAGATCCAAAATATCAAGTGACAAAAGGAAGTATTACTCTAGATGGCAAAGATGTATTAGCGATGGATGTTGATGAACGTGCTAAAGCAGGAATCTTCTTAGCAATGCAATATCCGAGTGAAATTGCTGGAATCACTAATCGTGATTTTATTCGTCATGCCCAACAAGCTGTGGATAAAGCACCAAACTTATATCAATATGCTAAAAGTTTAGAGACAGCGATTAGCGAATTAGAAATGGATCCAGAAATGGTTAATCGTTATGTTAATGAAGGATTTAGTGGTGGAGAGAAAAAACGTAATGAAATATTACAAATGAAAATGTTAAAACCAACACTATCAATTTTAGATGAAATTGATAGTGGATTAGATATTGATGCCCTTCGGATTGTTGGTAGAAATTTAGAACAATTAATTAACGAAAATCCTAATATGAGTTATTTAATAATCACTCACTACCAACGTTTACTAGATTATATTACCCCTACTCATGTTCATATTATGTTAGATGGACGTATTGTTGAAAGTGGGGGCATGGAATTAGTTAATGAATTAGAAACAACAGGATATCAAGCACTAAAAGATAAACATAATATTATTGATGAAGTAGTTGAAGATAATCGTCCACAAATTAGTGGATGTGCGACGAGAAGATAATGGATTTTACTACTATAAAAATATCTTCGACAACTAATTTAGTTCTCGAAGATAATACTAATTATTTATTAGTGCTAGATGATACTAATCAAACATTTAATGTTAATGTTGATCAACAACCTGGGTTTAATAATGTGATTATGGTTGTTGATTTAAGTAGTGATTCTACTTTAAGTTTATTCCATAATGTATTACAAGATAGTTATTGTTGTTATCAATTTGTCAACCTATCAACTGGTAAAAATACGTATAATTTAGAAGTATTATTAACACAAGAAGGAAGTAATTGTGATTTAAATCTGATTGCTTGTAGTGTTAATAGTAGTTTAGAAGTTAATGCTACTTTAGATAATTTAGTTAGTCATACAACAGCTAATATGTGGATGCGTGGCGTTAGTTTAAATAGTAGTATTAGTTTTAAACCAACTGGTAGTATTAAAACTAATACTACTGGTTGTAAAAACTTCCAAACATCACGCATCTTATTGTTAGATGATAATCAACATGCGCAAGTAGATCCATTATTATTAATCGATCACTTTGATGTTGAAGCAGGACATGGAGCGAGTATTAGTCGTGTTAATGAACAAGAACTATATTATTTACAATCACGAGGAATTAGTAAACCTGTTGCCCAACAATTATTAACAATTGGGTTTATTAAGCCAGGATTAGATGTTTTAGATGATATTATTAAAGACCCATTATTAGATATTATTGCCCAACGTTTTAATTTATCGTAATTTTTTTTATGAAAAAAGGGTATATATAAGTGTAGAGCTAAATTATTAAATATACACATAAAATTGTAGATATGTTAAAATATAAATAGTTTAAATAAAATATATAAGGAGAACCATGAAAAAATTATTATTAGCTTTATTATTAGCTGTTAGCATTACACCAATTGCTAGTGTAAGTGCTGACACAAGAGGTGGACAAATTACTCCTGAAGGTAATGGTAATGGTGGAGGAGGAATTACTCCAGATCCAAAACCTGAACCAAAACCAGATCCTGATCAAGGAACAGGTGGAGAAACTACACCTCCGCAAAAACCTGAAAAACCACAACCTGAACCTCCTCAAAAACCAACACCTGTAGTTAAATATGAAATCGCTCCAGGTTACCAAAGTGCAATCATTTTAAAAGAAAGTGAAGTAACTAGCACAGATTTAGTTCAAGCGTTAGGAGTTAAAGGACAAAAAATTGTCGATGGTGGTGCACCTATTGATGCTCCAGTAACTGCAAGTCCTGTTGATGCAACAAAAGTATCAGTAGCTCAAGAAATTACCCTTACAGTAGGAGAAGGTGATGCAATTACTACAGCTAAAGCTAAAGTAACTGTTGTACCTGATACATACTCTGTGAATGATAAAAAAGGTTTAGCTGTTTATGCAGACAAAGCTTTAACTTTAACTCAAACAGATGCCAAAGCATTTAATGGAAAAGTTGGAGATTTAGTTGTTAAATTAAATGCAAAAGGTATTAGTGCCGAAGGAGCTGAAGTTCCTGTTTATGCATTAGAAGATGAAAACTTAAACAAAGTGATTACAGGTACTCCAGGTACTTGGAATGTACAATTAAGCACTAAAAAATCAGATGCTACAACTCGTGAAGCACAACCAGCTGACACATTTACAGTAACAGCTGCAATTACAGTTACTGACGACAACCAAGCAGTTTTAGATCAACCTGATGCTACAGGTTCTATTAAACCTGAAGAAGCTGCAACTCAAGCTGATTTTGCTACAACTGCAGCCGGTGTAACTGGAGCTACTGTTCCAGCAGGAGTTAGAACAGGAGCTAGTACTAATGTTGTTGCTTTAGTTGCAACTTTATTAGTAGCAACAAGTTTAATCTTTGTAGTTAAAAGAACTCGCAAATAATATATAAGTTAGAAGGGTTCGCCCTTCTTTTTTAATGAGAGGTTATTATGAAAAAAATTAAATATTTAGCGTTTATGTTGTTAGCAGTTATTGGGGCAAGCACACCTTTATTGGCAGCTGAGACTAAGGATGCTAAAACTTACCTATCAAACCTTAGTTATGAACAACTGCAAGGTAAAATTAGTGAATTTAATACTAAAAATCAAGCACGTATGTACTCATTTGCTTTCAATACAGATGCAACACCAATTGGATATACAGAATGGACGATCTACAAAGATGGAATAACTGAAGAAGATCGTAACGAAAAAAAAGAATTCTTTACTAATGATTGTGATTCATATAATAGTGAAGAAACTTCAATGAACATCATTGATGGTGATCATAGTGTAATGAAAACGACTTGTGTTGTTACTGACTTTATGCAAAATATTGATGCTAGTGCAACTGATGAGGGTATCAAATTTAGTATTAAAGAAGGGTTTGGTGTTAAACCAAGTTTTGCATTGGGAATTAATGTAAATGATTCAGGAAATCAAGGTAACTTATACATTAATGAAGATGACGCTGCTCATGATTATGAATACACTTTAAGCGACGAAGCTAAAAGTGATAAAAGTAAAGACAAGAAAGACGATAAATCATCAAAAGATTATGAAAGCAAAAATAATAAAAAATCAGATAAGAAAAAAACCAATAAAGATGATTCGATGAGTGTTTTAACGTTTAGTTTGATTATTGGTACAGCTGTAAGTGTTATCTTATTAATTGTATTAATTATCGTTTATATTTTAAGACGTAAAAAACTTAAAAACTCTCGTCCTGAGCAACCACAAATTGGTCAATTCTAGTCTTTTCAAATAGGAACTTAAGTTCCTATTTTTTTATATAATTTACCTTACTTATAAAAACACATATTTTACTAAGTGCGGAAAATATCTCAAAAAATTTACACATTCAATTTTGATAGTGCTACAATATATATGTAGGTAAGCTACAGGAGATATATGAAAGATAAGATAAATCGTGAAAAAGGTATTGTTTATCGGACTAAAGATTTAAATGATCAAGGAATCTCCAATTATTTAATTGGAAAGATGATTGAACAGGGACAACTGATTAAAGTTACCCACGGAATATATGCTTTAGATGACTTTAAACTAATGCAGATTACAGATATTAATGTCATTATTGAAAATGGTGTTATTTCACTATTATCAGCAGCTATTTATTATGAATTAATGGATGGAACTAAAGCTAAATGTACAATTACATTAGATCGTAATCAAAAACCACCACGTATTCCTTATGATATGTTTGTATATATTTATACAACATCATCTTTATATGATGTGGGGTTAAATATTATTGATGTTAATGGACGCCAAGTCAAAATTTATGACTTAGAACGTACAGTGTGTGATATCTTAAAACACCGTAATAAATACGACAAACAATTAGTTAATAAGATTGTATATAATTACCTACAACGCGATGATTGCGATATTGATAAATTAATCGCATATAGTAAGAAATTAAGAATCTATAATGTTGTTAAACAATATTTAGAAATATTAGGAGCATTTCATGGATAAAACTAATCAAGAACAAATTGATGAGCAAGTTGTAGATGAAGAAATCAAACAACCAGCTAACGATGAAGAAGTTGTGGAAAAAAGTGAAGTAGAATTACTTCAAGAACAAATTCAAGTTCTAGAAGATAAGAATCTACGTTTACTTGCTGAATTTAATAATTACAAAAAACGTAGTAGTGAAGAGTTCATGCAAGCCAAAGTTCAAGGAAAAGCTGAAGTATTTAAAAAATTAATAGATTCGATTGATAACTTTGAACGAGCTTTAGAACAAGAATGTAGTGATAATCAGTTTTATTCGGGAATGAAAATGATTTATGACAAAATTAAAACTGATAGTGAATCATTAGGACTTAGTGAAATTGATTGTAGTGGTAAGTTAGACCACAATCAACACCAAGCTTTGATGGTAGAAGAACATGAAGATTTAGATGATGATCAAATCATCGATGTCTTACAAAAAGGTTATGCTATGGATAATATTTTAGTAAGACCAAGTATGGTAAAAGTTAATAAAAAACCAACAAAATAAATTTAAACAAATTAAGGAGTAATTATGAGTAAAATTATCGGAATCGATTTAGGAACAACAAACAGTTGTGTTAGTGTTATTGAAGGGGGTGAACCTGTTGTTATTACTAACCCAGAAGGTAATCGTACTACACCAAGTGTAGTTGCATTTAAAGATGGAGATACTATTGTTGGGGAAGCAGCTAAACGTCAAGCCATTACTAACCCTAATACAATTAGTTCAATTAAACGTCACATGGGTGAAAAATATAGTGTAGATGTAGATGGTAAAACATATACACCACAAGAAATTAGTGCTAAAATCTTACAATATTTAAAAAGTTATGCTGAAGGTTATTTAGGAGAAACTGTAAACAAAGCAGTAATTACTGTTCCTGCTTACTTTACTGATGCTCAACGTCAAGCAACAAAAGATGCTGGACGTATTGCAGGACTTGAAGTAGAACGTATTATTAACGAACCAACAGCAGCGGCATTGGCTTATGGTGCTGATAAAACAGAGCAAGATAAAACAATCATGGTCTTTGACCTTGGTGGAGGAACTTTTGATGTTAGTATCCTTGAATTAGGAGGAGGTGTATTTGAAGTTGTTGCTACTAGTGGTGATAACCACTTAGGAGGAGATGACTTTGATAATGCGATTGCTAACTATATTGTTGAAGAATTTAAAAAAGCAAACGGTATTGATTTAAGCCAAGATAAAATGGCTATGCAACGTATTAAAGAAGAAAGCGAAAAAGCGAAAAAAGAGTTATCTACAACTCAACAAACTCATATCTCAATGCCATTTATTTCAGCTAATGAAAGTGGACCATTACACATTGATATGGATTTAACTCGTGCTAAATTTGATGAGTTAACTAAAGATTTAGTACAACGTACATTAAAACCAGTACAAGATGCATTAAAAGATGCTGAATTAACTAAAAATGATATTGATGAAATTATCTTAGTTGGTGGATCTACTCGTATTCCAGCTGTGCAAGAATTGATTAAAAAAGAATTAGGTAAAGAACCAAATAAAAGTGTTAACCCTGATGAATGTGTGGCAATGGGTGCTGCAATTCAAGGGGGAGTACTTGCAGGTGATGTAGAAGATTTAGTATTACTAGATGTTACACCATTATCTTTAGGACTAGAAGTAATGAGTGGATTATATGATGTAGTAATTGAACGTAATACAACAATTCCTACAACTAAAACAAAAGTATATTCTACAGCAGTAGATAATCAACCTAGTGTAGATATTCATGTATTACAAGGGGAAAGAAAAATGGCAGCGGATAATAAAACATTAGGACGCTTCCAATTAACAGATATTCCACCAGCTCCTCGTGGTGTACCACAAATTGAAGTATCATTTAATATTGATGCCAATGGTATTGTAAACATTACCGCTAAAGATAAAGGAACTGGTAAAGAACAATCTATTACTATTACATCAGATACTAATTTAAGTGAAGATGAAATCGAAAAAATGATAAAAGATGCAGAAGCTAATAAAGCTGCTGATGAAGCGAAAAAAGCAGAAATTGAAAGTTTAAACCAAGCGGAACAAACTTTATATTCAATTGATAAAACATTAGAAGATTGTAAAGAATTTGTAACTGAAGAAGAAAAAGCTAAATTAGAAGGATTAAAAGAAGAATTACAAACATTGTTAAATGCCGAAGCTAAAGATGTAGAAGCAATTAAAGCTAAAGAACAAGAAGTAATTACTACACTTCAACCAATTGTAACTAAAATGTATCAACAAGCTAGTGAACAAGCACAAGCAGAGCAAGCAAATGAAGCTAGTCAAAGTAGCGACGATGAAGTAGTAGATGCTGAAATTGAAGAATAGTTAAATGGAGTTGTAAAACTCCTTTAACTTTTAGTGGGAAGACATGAATGATTATTATAGTATCTTAGGTGTTAGCAAAAATGCTAGTAGTTATCAAATCACCCAAGCATATCAACGATTAATTGATGATCCAAATATTAGTGGAGATAAACGACAATTAGTTATTGATGCATATAACACCTTATCAGATCCAATTAAACGCCGCGATTATGATACCATCAATGATAACTTGGAAAGCTATGATAAAAACGTTAAGACTTATCAAAGTCAAGAACGTTTTTATCAAGATGCTTTTAAACAAGCTGGTTTTAAACCAATTAAAAAGTGGAAACTAATTTTAATTGGTATTATCATGTTAGTTATAGCCTTATTAATTGTAGCAGCGTTAATTTGGGGATTTGTGGCATTATTGCCACTAATTACAATTATAGTGATTATTTATTTAATTATAAAAATCTTTAAAACGAGGTAAGCTATGGATTATTATCAAGTCTTAGGGGTTAGTAAAGATGCTAGCCAACAAGAGATTAAAAAAGCATTCAAACAGTTAGCTAAAAAATATCACCCAGATGTTAGTAAAGAACCAGATGCTGAAGAAAAATTTAAAGAAGTGCAAGAAGCATATGCTGTTTTAAGTGATGAAAATAAACGTAGTCAATATGATCGCATTGGTCATGATGCGTTTGTTAACGGATTTGGTGGCGCTGGTGGCTTTGGCGGAGCTGGAGGATTTGCGCAAGACTTTGACTTTAGCGATATCTTTAGTGAAATCTTTGGTAATGGTTTTGGTGGCTTCTCTGGATTTAGTTCTGGATTTGGTCGCCAAAGCCAAACACAAAATGGCCCAATGCATGGTGCTGATATGCAAACACGTTTAACAATCAGTTTTAAAGAAGCAATCTTCGGAACAACTAAAGAAATTACCGTTAATCGAGAAATGGATTGTAAAACTTGTCATGGTAAAGGTGCAAAAGATGCTAGTGATGTAGTTGAATGTAGTACTTGTCATGGAACAGGTCGAGTTATTAGTCAACAACAAACCATTCTAGGAATTATGCAAACAGAAACGGTTTGTCCAACATGTCAAGGACGTGGTAAAGAAATTAAAAATCCATGTAGTGAATGTCATGGAAGTGGACGTGAAACATATCCAACCAAAGTTAAATTTAATATTCCAGCAGGAGTTGATGATAACCAATTATTAAAAGTTCCAGGGAAAGGAATTGGTGGACACTTAGGTGGAGTAGATGGAGATTTATATATCCGTATTAGTGTAGAAGAAGATGAAAACTTTAAACGTGATGGATTAAACATCTTAATTACTATCCCAATCACTTATACCCAAGCAGCCCTAGGTTGTAGTGTTGAGTGTCCAACCATTCATGGTAGTGTTAAATTAAAAATTCCAAAAGGAACACAGCCTAATGCAAAATTACGTATTAAAGGTAAAGGAATTGCTACTAATAGTGGAGCAACCGGAGATCAAATTGTTAATGTTAAACTAGTGGTACCAACGCATTTAAGTCATGATGAAAAACAAGCCATAGAAGCTTTAAGTAAAGTAGAAGCTGATCATGGCGAACAAAAATCATTCTTTGATAAATTAAAAGATTTATTTAGTTAGTTAAAATCTAGGAATTTATTCCTAGATTTTTTAATTACTTATAATCTATAATTATTATATGTTATAATAAAGTATGAATAGATATATAGAAAAACTTAATGAATTAGCAATAAAAGCTGCTAGTAAAGGGGAAATTCCCATTGCTTGTTTAATAGTTAAAGATAATAACATTATTGCTCAAGGAATCAATTGCCGAGAACAAGAAAACAAGATTGATGGCCATGCAGAAATTAATGCCATCAATCTTGCTGCTAAACAATTAAACACATGGAAATTAAATGATTGTGATATGTATATTTCAGCTGAACCATGTTTAATGTGTTATGGAGCAATTATGCAAGCTAGAATTAATAAAGTATATGTAGCTAGTTGTCAAGATAGTAATAAAAAGTTATGTTTTTCAAATTATATTAAAGATGATCAATTAATTGATTATAGTTTAGTCAATGAAGAAAGTAGTCAGATAATACGAGATTTTTTTATTAAGAAACGAGGATAGATGTTAGATATTAAATACTTAATGGATAATAAAGATGAATGTATTGAACTTTTAAATAAACGTAATAAAGATTATAGTGAGATGGTTGATCAAGTAATTGATACTTATAATCAATATAAAGAAGTATTAAAAGTAAATGAAGATAATCAACAAATTGTAAATAGTAATTCTAAATTAATTGGTAATTATAAAAGAGAAGGTAAAGATGTTAGTGAATTATTAGCAACAATTGAAGAAGCTAAAACTAAGATTGATGAAGAAAAAGCGAAAAGTTTATTTAATCAATATCAAACATTAATGTATCAAATTCCTAACCTACCAGCTAAAGATATTCCATTAGGGGTCGATGATAGTGATAATGTTTGTGTAAGAGAGTGGGGAGACATTCCACAATTTAGTTTTACACCAAAAAGTCATGATGAGCTTGGCGAAATGAGTGGTGGATTTGATTTTAAACGTGCAGTCAAAATCGCTAAAAGTCGATTTGTGATTGCAAGAGATGAAATCGCTCGTTTAGAACGTGCTATTTCTAACTTTATGTTAGATTCTCATACTAGTCGTGGATATCATGAATTTAGTATGCCAGTAGTTGCTAATGAAGATACATTATATGCAAGTGGACAATTACCTAAGTTTGCTAATGATCTATTTAAAATCGCTAGTACTAATAACCAAGAAGATGAGTTTAGTAGTGTAAGTCGTGATTTTTATTTAATTCCAACAGCAGAAGTGTGTCTAGCTAATTTATATCGTGACGAAATCATTGATGGTAGTGAATTAAATATGAAATATTGTGCTTATACACAATGTTTTAGAAAAGAAGCAGGAAGTGCAGGACGAGATACTAAAGGAATTATTCGTGTCCACCAATTTGGTAAAGTCGAATTATTTAAATATACAACCCCTGAAACTAGTTGGGAAGAGTTAGATAGCATGGTTAGAGATGCTGAGTATATCTTACAAAGTTTAAAACTACCTTATCGTGTAGTACGTCTATGTGGTGGAGATATTGGATTTGGTGCGGCAACAACTTATGATTTAGAAGTATGGTTCCCTAGTCAAGATACTTATCGTGAATGTTCAAGTTGTTCTAATGTATTAGACTTCCAGGCGCGACGTGGAAAAATTAGATACAAAGATAGTGAAGGAAATATAAAATATCCACACATGTTAAATGGTAGTGGAATGGCTGTTGGTCGTATTTTAGCAGCAGTAATGGAAAATTATCAAAATGAAGATGGAACAATTACGATTCCTGATGTATTAGTTAAATATATGGAACGATAAAAATAGGACGTATGTCCTATTTTTAATGTAAAGGAGAATCATGGAAATTCTTAGTCCTGTCAAAGACTATGAACATGCCCAAGTAGCTATTCAAAGTGGATGTGATGCTATTTATTGTGCACCCCCAGAATTTGGGGCGCGAGTGAATGCTAGTATTAGTTTAGAAGAATTAGCAAAAATTATTAGATTAGCTAATTGTTATCATGTTAAAGTATATATTACATTTAATACTGTGGTATTTGATTCAGAACTAGAATTGTTTATTGATTATATTAAAAAAATATATCAATATGGAGCAGACGGAGTACTTATCCAAGATCCAAGTTTAATTAGTATTATTAAACAAATAGCTCCTCAATTAGAAATTCATGCTTCAACACAAATGAATATTAATAATCTAGATAGTATTAAATTAGTTCAAGAATTAGGTGTTAGTCGAATAGTTTTGCCACGCGAAATGGGGATAAATCGCATTAAAGAGATTAAGCAACAAACTAATTGTGAAATCGAAGTATTTGGTCATGGTGCATTGTGTGTTAGCTATTCAGGATTATGTTTTGATTCAACTTTACTTGGTCAAAAAAGTGCCAATCGGGGGCGATGTAGTCAATATTGCCGAATGGAACAAGAAATCATTAATAAAAAAACGAATAAAGTGATTAGAAATGGACATCCTCTAAATTTAAAAGATTTAAATACGACCGAAGTATTTAATCAATATTTGGAAGCTGGAGTAGATTCTTTTAAAATTGAAGGGCGATTAAAACAAAAAGAATATGTGATGGTCAATACGATGAATTATCAAGCTCTTAATCAAGGAAAAGAGCTAATCTTTGATCCTACCAGTGTTTATAATCGTACATTTACTTCCGGACGAGTTATGGGAAATAATGGTTCAAGTCTAGTTAATTTAACTCGTCCGAATAATAATGGTAAATTAATTGGAACAATTATTGATATTATTGATAATCCTGATCCTAAGTATCAGTTTTATCAATCAATCATAACAATCAAACCCGATTATCCAATTAATAAATTAGATAATCTTCGCTTTGTTAGTGATGATGGTGAAGAAGGACAGATTGTTGATGTGCTAAATCAAATAAGTGATGATACTTATCAAGTCTATTCTAATGCTAAAGCTCAGATTGGTAATCTAGTTTATCGAACTGTTGATAATGAGTTAGTCAATATGGCTGATAATTTAGTTAAGAAATATTATCGCCGTGTGCCAATTGATATTTATCTAGATATTGATAATCGCTTTTATGTGATCGATAATAATACCTATAACTTTGAATTAATCACCCTAGATAGTGGTGATATTACTACGAGTGAAATGATTATAGAAAAATTAAGTCAAACAAAAAATACGATGTTTGACTTAAATATTGAACTAAATTATAGTAATGATTTAAACATTTTACAAAAAAGTTTAAAACAGTTAAAAAATCATATTTTAGAAAATTATGTTAATGATTTTTGTTTTAAACAACGTGATGACATAGGTAATTATAAATTAAATATCTATCCAACTAATAAAACTAATAATAGTGAACACTATTATTTTGAAGTTAGAACTTTAGAACAATACCACAGGATAAGAAGTTTAAATAGCGATAGTATTGTGATTATCAATAATATTGAAGTAGCAAAACAAATTAATCCTACTAACAACGATTATTTAATGATTCCGCGAGTAATGTATGACGATCAATATCAACCTTACGATGAAATCGTTGATAATTTCCGCGGAATCGTTGTTAGTGAGTTAGGAGCAATTCATCGTTATCCGCATCATCATAAGTTATCTAATTTTACATTAAATACCACTAATCAAGTAGCTTTGCAGTGGCTAGCTAGTCAAGGAATAGATAAAAGTTATTTATCTGTTGAATTAAATTATGATAAATTACAAGATTTAGTCAGTGATAAAGCAATCGTTGGAATTTATGGGCGAATTCCTGTTATGATTATGGACTATTGTCCTATTAATCATAACAAAACAGATAGTTGTGGGAATTGTCGTGCTTGTCGTAATGGAGATTATTATCTCCATGACAAACTTAATCGAAAATTCCCACTATTGTATGAAGGGGATAATCGCATCGGTATGTATGCCAATCAACCCGTTTGTATGTTTGATGAGTTAGACAAAATTAAAAACCTAGGTTATACTAACTTCTACATCACTTTCTCAACTGAAAGTGAAGAAGAAGTTAGTGAGGTATATCAAGCTTTAATTAACCAAGAATTGCTAGCTAATACTAATCAAGGAAGTTATTATAAGCGTGTACTTTAATGCTAAATTTTGGTATAATAGAGTGTAAATTAATTAAAAAAAAGGAGTGATATGAGAAAATTTCTTAAAGAATTTAAAGGATTTGTAGAAGAGAGTGATTTCGTTACAGTTGCAATAGGTTTCTTAGTTGCAACTGCAGTTAAAGATTTAACTGGTTCATTCTTTTCTAATTTAGTAGAACCATTATTAAATGGATTATTACACTTATGTGGTGTTGATACTGCTGGTGGTGTAGTTACTATCTTTGGAATGCAATTTGGATTTGCAGCATTCTTAGCTCAAATTATTGCATTTATCTTTATGTTATTAATTGCCTTCTTCTTTATGAAAGGATACAATAAATTAGTTAAAGGAAATATAACAGCTGATGCTGTGGAAGGAAATGAAGTTTCTGAAGAAGTTAAATTATTACAAGAAATTCGTGATGAATTAAAACGTCGTTAATATATTTAAGATAATGGAGCAATATGGAAACAACATTTGCAATGATTAAACCTAATGCTGTTGGTCGAGGCTTTATGGGTGATATCATTAGTCGTTTTGAGAAAAAAGGATTAACTATTAGTGCAATGAAGTTAATCAATGTAACTGAAGAACAAGCTAAAAAGCATTATGCTTGTCATCAAGGGAAACCTTTTTATGAAGGGTTACTCAAATCAGTAATGGCCGGGCCTGTAGTGGTAATGGCAATTACTGGTAATGAAGTAATTAAGATTGTGCGTTTAATGGCTGGAGCTACTAATCCGCTAGAAAGCCAACCAGGGACTATTCGTGGTGACTTTTCATGTGACATGAAACTTAATTGTATTCATACTTCAGATAGTCCTGAAAGTGCAGAATATGAATTAGGAATTTATTTTAATGAAAATGATTATGTAGGTAATGAGAAATTAACTGATACATTAATTTATGATCATTTTTAAAATAACTCACTAATGGAGGAATCTTGAAAAAAATATTATTAGTATTAAGTTTAATGTTATGTACAATAGGTCTAACAGGTTGTGGTGGAAGCAGAATTAGTGAGGAAAAAGCACAAGAAATTGCTTTAAAAGATGCAGGAGTAGATTCAGCTGATACAACATCAATGCATGTTGGTTATGAAGATATGGGTGAAGCAGATGCTCATTATCTAGTAATATTCCAAACTAAAGATGCTCAATATAATTATGATATTAATGCTAAAACTGGTGCAATCGTAAGTAAAAGTTATGAACCAAACCTCAATTAAAGAGATTGTTAAATACGCTATCATTGTGATAGCGTTAATTAATATTAGTGCATGTGAAAATGCACGAGATTGCCATAATGACGTAAATTGTATGATTACTAATAATCGCAAGATTAGAGTTGATGCTTGTGATACTAGTGGTGAGCGTAGACGAAATGCTAAAGTTGACATTGGTTATGATAGTTATAATATTAAACGTAATTATTATGGATATACTAACAATAATCGTCAATTAGTTTATGTTGAAGCTCAAAATTTAATCTTACAAACAAAACAAGAAGAGCATCATGGTAATCGTTTATGTAATGGACAAGCAGATGTTAAAGGAACTGAATTAAAAAACTATGATAAAGGACATGTGATTGCTGATGCTTTAGGTGGTGTTAGTAATGCCTATAATATTACACCTGAGCATAGTTATGTTAATCGTAAAGGTGTCCAATATCAATTAGAACGATATTTAATTAATCAGTTACAAAATAACCATCAAGTAACTAATGTTAAAGTTATTATTAGTTATCCTGATGAGAAAACACAAATTCCTAACAAATATGACTTTAGTTGGGAATTAGATGGAAAACAACAACAAGTTAGTTTTGAAAATAAATAAAGGAGAGTCATGAAGAGAGTAGTTGTCGGCATGAGTGGTGGAGTTGATAGTAGTGTTAGTGCATACTTATTACAACAACAAGGCTATGATGTAATTGGCTTATTTATGCAAAATTGGGACAGTGCTCTAAACAATGACTTAGCCGATCCCTTACTTGATCAAGATTTATGTCAAGCAGGGATAGATTTTAATGATGCCCAAAGTGTATGTGATACCTTGGGCATTCCTTTATATAGGGTCAATTTTGTCCAAGAATATTGGGATAAAGTCTTTACTAATTTTGTTAATGATTATAAAAAAGGTTTAACACCTAATCCTGATGTATTTTGTAATAAATACATCAAGTTTGATGCATTTATGGATTATGCATTTAAAAACTTTGATTGTGATTATATTGCTATGGGGCATTATGCACAAATCAAAGAAATCGATGGTAATATTTATTTAGCACGAGGACTTGATGCTAACAAAGATCAAACGTATTTTTTAGAACAAGTAAGTAAAGAACAATTAAAGCATGTATTATTTCCAATCGGCCATTTAGAAAAAAGTGAAGTAAGAAAAATAGCTCAAGAAGCTAACTTAATTACTGCTAGTAAAAAAGACAGTACTGGAATTTGTTTTATTGGTGATCGTAAATTTAATGACTTTTTAGGTAATTATATAAAATCATCACAAGGTAATTTTGTCGATATTAGAACTAAAACAATTATTAAACCGCATAACGGTTTAATGTTTTATACTATTGGTCAACGTAAAGGATTAGGGATTGGTGGCGATAAACGCTTTTTAAATACGCCATGGTATGTCGTAGCTAAAGATCGCGATCATAATATTGTTTATGTTGATCAACAAGAAGATCAATATTATTTAAAAAGCAATCATTGTATCATTCATGATATTAATTACCTAGGTTATGAAACCGACAAAATTACTAGTGTTAAATTCCGTTATCGTAGTGATGATGTTAATGTGATTAAATATCAGTGGTTAGATGATACAACTCTAGAATTATGGTATGAAGATAGTTTAGCGGTAACGCCAGGACAAGCTTGTGTCTTTTATGAAGGTGAAAAATGTCTTGGTGGAGGAGAAATTGGTCTTATCGATTATAATAGTGAAGCAAGAGGTTTTATAGAAAATGAATAAGAAAATTGGTGTAATTGTTAAAAAGAAACGTTTAAGTAGTTATGAAAACGCAAGTCTTCGTAAAGAAGCACAAAAACTAAATTACAATTTAGATTTTATCTTTGTCGAAGACTTGGCTGTTAAATTAACAAACCAAGGAATTAAAATCTATTACCAAGGTTATGAGTTAGGAGCATATATATTCTTTTTAAACCGTCTTGGTAGTAGTACGAGTGTTCGTGATGCCAATTTACTAGATACTATTAATTGTGTAACGCCTGTGATTAACGATGGATCTACTAGTTTTTTGTTAAAAGATAAATATCAAACGGCGCTACGTTTACAACAAGCAGGAATTAAAGTAATTCCGACGATGATTAATGAACGCATCTTTGATATTAATACTATTAATAAATTAATGGAATATCCAATTATTAATAAAAGTAATACAGGAAGTTTAGGTAAAGGAATTTACAAATTAGAAAATGATCATGAAACTAAAAATATCTTACAACTTTCTCATTTAGTCGCTAAAGATTATTTTTACATCTTGCAAGACTTTATTAAAGAAGCTAATGGTGAAGATATTAGAGTAATTGTTTATTTAGGTGAAGTTTTATGTGCAATGAAACGTAGTAGTGTAGAAGGAGATTTTAAAGCTAACTTCTCACTACATCAACAAGCTCAGAAAGTTGAAGTTACTGATGAAATTAAAGACATTGCCTTAAAAGTTGTAGATACCTTAGATTGTAGTTTTGCTGGAATTGATTTAATGCAAAGTAAAGAAGGATATGTTGTTTGTGAAGTAAATTCATCACCAGGATTTATGGGAATGGACAGTGTTCAAGACTTTAGTTTAGCTAATAAGATTTTGTACTTAGGTAATCAAAAATTTAATAAATAAAAGAAAGAACTTAGATTAACAAATCTAAGTTCTTTCTTTTATGCAAATGGTGTATCTTGACTTAATACAGAATCTGTTGGACAAGAGTCAACAGCAAATTCTAGGTCTTCTTCAAATTCTGATGGAACGATAGTAATTCCTTGATTATCATCTAAAATAAAGTAAGCAATTCCATCATTTCTTTCTCCAAATAAGTCTGGAGCTTCTGCTTGACAAGATCCACAAGCAATACAAGTATCTTGGTCAATACGAGTATATTTAGCCATTCTGCCTCCTTGTTATCTAACTAAATTATAGCAAAAAACTCACTTTTAAGCTTAAAAAAAAATATTGTGAAAACACTTTCATTTTTTAAATAAAAGTGATATAATAGTGTGTATAAAAAGTAAGGAGTAAAATGAAACAACAATTTATTATTACAGATGAAGTTGGATTACATGCACGTCCAGCAACATTATTAGTTAACGAAATTTCTAAATTTGCTGCTGATGCTACAATTAGCGTGGAAGGCAAAAGTGCTAATTTAAAATCAATCATGGGAGTTATGGCTTTAGGTGTTAAAAAAGATCACGTAGTTGATGTTGAAACTACAGGTAGTGATGAAGCTGAAGCTATGGATGCGATTGAAAATGCTATTATCGATAACAATATTGGACACAAATATAACGGGTAATCATGAAAACCATTAATGGAATTGGAGTAAGTGATAGTATAGTAATAAGTAAGGCTTACTTATTAACTACTCCAGAAATTCAAATCAACGACGAGCCGACTAGTGATATTAATTGCGAGTTGGCTTGTTTTGATAATAGTATTGAATCAACTAAAGCACAAATTAATCATATTAAAGCGACAAGTGCAGATAAATTACAAGCTAGTGAACTAGCTGTATTTGATGCGCATTTAATGATCGTTGAAGATCCGGAATTAGTAAGTGGGATTAAAAACTTAATTAATGAAGGGCACAATGCTGTTTATAGTATTAATCAAGTTTGTAATCAATTTATTGATATCTTTCAAAACATGGATGATGAATATTTTAAACAACGAGCTAGTGATATTAGCGATGTTAAAACGCGTTTATTGCTAAATGCTAGTGGGTTAAAAGTTCCTGATTTAACATTAATTGATCAACCTTGTATCATTATTAGTAATGATCTAACTCCAAGTGAGACAGCACAACTTAACAAAGAATATGTTAAAGGTTTTGTTACATGTATTGGTGGTAAAACTTCACATGCTTCAATTATGGCTAAAAGTATGGGTATTCCAGCCTTAGTTGGTTGTGGTGATATCCTTGATCAAGTAAGTGATGGGGTTGATGTAATTGTTGATACAATTGATCAAGTTCTAATCATTGATCCTGATCAATCAACATTAGATAATTATCAACAAAAATTACAAGCTTTAGAACAACAAAAAGCTTATGAACAAAGCTTTATTGGTAAAGCTAGTGTTAGTCAAGATGGTGTTAGTAAAATACTTGCAGCTAACATTGGAACACCTAAAGATGTTGAAGGTGTAATTGCTAATGATGCTGAAGCAATTGGATTATTTAGAAGTGAATTTTTATACATGGATAAAACTTCACTGCCAACTGAAGAAGAGCAATTTGAAGCATATAAAAGTGTATTAGAGCAAATGGGTGATAAACAAGTTATAGTTAGAACCTTAGATATTGGTGGAGATAAAGAACTAGATTATTTACATATCGAACCAGAAATGAATCCATTCTTAGGATATCGTGCAATTCGTTTATGTTTAGACCAAACAGATATATTTATCACGCAACTTCGTGCTCTATTACGCGCTAGTGTTTATGGTAATTTAGGAATTATGTTTCCAATGATTGCCACAATTGATGAATTGCGTCAAGCTAAACAAATTTTAGCTGAGACTAAAGAACAATTGATTAGTGAAGGCATTAGTGTTAGTGATAATATTAGTGTCGGAATAATGATTGAGATTCCTAGTGCTTGTGTTAGTGCTGATTTATTTGCCACTGAAGTTGATTTCTTTAGTATTGGAACTAATGATTTAATTCAATATACAATGGCCTGTGATCGTATGAGTGAAAAAGTTGGATATTTATATCAACCATTAAATCCAAGTATTTTACGCATGATTAAAATGGCTATTGATGCAGCCCACAATGCCGGTATTTGGTGTGGAATGTGTGGAGAGATGGCAAGTGATCCGATTGCCCAAGTAATTTTATTAGCACTAGGATTAGATGAATTTAGTATGTCAAGTAGTAATATCTTGAAATCTCGTGTCCAATTAAGTAAATTGAGTGTCAAAAAATTAACACCACATTTAGATCAAATTCTTAATTTGAAAACTAGCGAAGAAATTTATAATTATGTTAGAATGTTATTAGAAGGAGAGGAATAATGTCTTACAATAATCAAAAAATTTGTGATTTTAAATTAAACGCTTACCATAATGATCAATTCATTACTGTAACTAATGAAGATTTATTAGGTAAATGGAGTGTGTTATTCTTCTATCCTGCAGACTTCACGTTTGTTTGTCCTACAGAATTAGAAGATTTAGCTAATCATTATGATACGTTAAAACAATTAGGATGTGAAATTTATAGTGTAAGTAATGATACTCATTTTGTCCACAAAGCGTGGCATGATCATTCACCAGCGATTGGTAAAATTAACTTCCCAATGATTGGAGATCCAACAGGGCGTTTAAGTAAATACTTAGATGTTTATATTCCAAGTGATGGAACAACAGAACGAGCAACATTTATTATCAATCCAGAAGGTGAAATTGTAATGTATGAAGTTTCTGCTGGAAGTATTGGACGTAATGCAGATGAGTTAGTAAGAAAAGTTGAAGCTAGTAAATTTGTTTACGAAAATGGAGCAGAAGCATGTCCTGCTAACTGGCATCCAGGAGAAAAAACATTAACTCCAGGAATTGATTTAGTTGGTAAAATTTAGTCAAAAATAACCATTTCTAACGAAATGGTTATTTTATTTTATTAAGAAATTGTTATAATAAAGTGAAAGGAAAATATGGAATATATTATTGCTATTTTATTAATTATTTTAATTATCTTAGTCATTATTTGTTTAATTAAATTGTTTAAAGTTAATAATAATCATGAAATCATTAGCAAGCTAGATGATAAGCAAGATAATATGATATCAAGTATTGAACAAAAATTATCGTTAAATAATCAAGAAGTAGACACTAAATTAAACTTATATAATCAAAAATCTAATCAAGAAATGCAACATTTAATTGCTAATTTAGAAAGAAAAATCCAACATCAAGAGTTAGTAAGAACTCAAGAAAGTCAACATTTATTAACACAGGTTAATAAATTAGATATTGCGCAACAACAATTAATGGGACTTGGAGAATCAATTACTAGTTTAGAAAAAACCTTAAATGATAAAAAATCACGCGGAACATTTGGCGAAATTAGATTAGAAGTAATTTTACGTGATGTTTTAGGTGAAAATAATAAACAAGTATGGGATCGCCAAGTTAGTATGACTAATGGTACAATTGTAGACTTCTTATTACATGCTCCTCAACCATTAGGTGATATCGCCATTGACTCTAAATTCCCTCTAGAAGGATACCAACGTATTTTACAAGCTAGTAGCGAAGAAGAGTTGACTAAAGCAAGAAAAGAATTTGAACAACATGTCATAAAACATATTAAAGATATTAGTTTAAAATATATTATTAAAGGAGAAACTGCTAGTCAAGCAATTATGTTTATTCCTAGTGAAACTATTTTTAGTGAAATCTATGCTCATCATGAAAAAATAATTACTCAAAGTTATATTGATCATGTGTGGATTGTGTCACCAACCACACTGATGGCAATCTTAAACTTGTTATTAGTAGTTAGTCAAGAAGTAAAACGTAGTGAACAAGCAAAAACGATTTTAATGCATCTAGATAACTTACAAACAGAGTTTAAGCGTTTTGATGAACGATTTAATCGTTTTAATAAAGATATTGAAAAAATAACAACTGATGCTAAAGACATTAGTATTACTGCAAATAAAATCAATAAACAATTTGATAAAATAGCGAAAGTAGATTTTGATGAAGAATAAACATTTATATATTCATATTCCATTTTGTAAATATATTTGTAGTTATTGTGATTTTTGTAAAAAATATGCTAAAAACTACAATCTAGATACTTATCTTGATTATCTAGATCTAGAATTATCGATGTATGATGATTATCAAGACATTGAAACAATCTATATTGGTGGAGGAACACCATCAGTATTAAATATTAAACAAATTGCAAAATTAAAAAACATTTTAACTAAATACATTGATCTTAATCAGATTAAAGAATTTAGCTTTGAAATGAATCCTGATGATATTGATCAAAAGTATTTATTAGCCCTAAAAGATTTAGGAGTTAATCGTTTAAGTATTGGGATTCAAACCTTAAATAATCACATCCTTTCTTTGTTAGGTCGAAAATATAGTAAAAAGGATGTTGAAACTAATATTAAAATTGCAACTAGTATTTTTGATAATGTTAGTTGTGATTTTATGTTTAATTTACCTACTCAAATCCTTAACGATTTAGATCAAGTATTTTCTTTTGTAAAAGATAATCCTGGAATTAAACATATATCTTTTTATGATTTAATCGTTGAAGAGCACACTATTTTAGGCAACCAAGACTATCACTATTTAAGTGAAGAAGAAGAGAGTGATTGGTATAAATATCTGCAAGAACAATTACACAATCTCGGGTTTAGTCAATACGAAATTAGTAATTGGGCCAAAGATAATAGTTACCAATCCCAACATAATCTCGGTTATTGGCGAATTGAAGATTATATTGGGATTGGTTTATCAAGCAGTAGTTGTTATCAAGGATATCGTTATACTAATACATATAGCATTAAAGAGTATTATCAATCTCTTGATAATAAGCACTTACCAATCAAAGATTATGAAGAGTTTGGTAAGTATGAACAAGCTTATGATACTATTATGTTAGGCCTTAGAACTAGCGAAGGAATAGATGAAAAAGTAGTAGAAAATTTTCCATTAAAAAAAGAGTTTTTTGTTACTATAAATAAAAGGGTTAGAATTAAAGATGAGTATTATTTTGTCTCTAATTCTTTAATATTAGAACTGCTAATGCAGTTGGAGGAAAAATGGCAAATATTGGAATCTTAGCATTTAATACAACAATGGTATCACCACTTATGGAAAGTGTTGATTACATTGATTATGTATCATTATTAGCAATTGTTAATGAACAAGAATATAGTTATGGTGATTTAACTGTTAAAGAATACTTTGACTTAGTTGATCAAACAGGAGCTGTCCCTAAAACAAGTCAGCCTAGTACACAAGTAATTAGCAATAAATTACAACTGATGAAAGAAAAATATGATTTCATCTTCGTAGTAGCGGTCAATCGTGATTTTTCAGGAACTTATCAAAATTGTAAATTGGTTTGTGATGAATTAGGAATAGTTGATCGTAGTTATGTTATTGATGCAGAAAGTATTACATTAGCTGAAACGGCTTTAATTGATACAATTATCCGTGGTAATAATTTAAATAAAACTAGCGAAGAAATTATTGATGAATTAGAACAAGTTCAAACAAGTAGTCAAACATGTTTATTCCCAGGAAGTTTTAAATATTTAAATCATTCTGGACGTATTAGTGGATTAAAAGCACTAATGGGTGCTGCTTTAAATATGAAAATCTTTTTACAAGTAAAAAACGGGAAAGCTGATGTGATGGGTAAAGGAAGAGGAATCAATAGTGTATTAAAATTCTTAGAAGAATTAAGTAAAGAACGAGGATATACTAAAGTATATTATGGTCAATACTTAGTTGATGATAAAACTAACCAACATGTAATTAGTTTCTTAGAAAGTATTGGTTTAGAAGTACAACCTTGTGTTAGTGATGATTTTGTCGCACCTACTCACTTTGGACCAAATACTTTTGGAGTATGTTTTTATAAAGGAGGGTTCTAATGAAAACTGCGATTGTAACAGACTCGGCATTTTATATGAATCGGAATATTATTGATGAATGTCAGATTAAACAAGTACCATTAACAGTAAACTTTGATGATGCTTCATTTAAAGAAGATCAATTTGATGCAAAACAACTGGAAGAAATATTTGCGCGAATCGATAAAACCCATGAGATTCCTAAAACTAGTCAACCAACAACAGAAGAGTGGATTAATTGTTTTGAAGACCTAATTAGTCAAGGATATGAACGAATTTTAGTTTTTACGATAAGTATTAAAATATCAGGAACTTTCTATGGAGCGCAAACAGCCAGTGAGATGTTTATGGAAACACATCCAAATATCAGCGTTGAAGTATTTGATTCAGGAAGTGAAGCAAATGGTTCAGGAATAGTGTTATGTGATATTTTAAAAGAAATGAAACGTCGTAACGGGTTAACTAAAGAAGAAATTCAAGAAATTATTGATTGGCATAAAAAAGCCTTACAAGTGTATTTAATTGTTGATGATTTAAAATACTTAGCTTACGGAGGAAGAATTCCTTCAACTATCGCAAAATTAGGAAATGCACTACGCATTAAACCATTAATTGTACTACCTGAAGGGGAATTAATAGAACACTCTAAACATGTTAGTACTAAAAAAGCGATTAAACAAATTTATGATTTATTAGAACATGATACAAAAGGGCAAACAGTTCCGTTTTATTTCTCAGCGGCAAACCTTTTTGCACAAGACACAGCTGAGAGTTATGGTGAAGTGATTAAAGAAGCTAGTCATACTGATTTAATTATAATTTCTTATGCTTCATTTGGTGGAAGTATTGGGGCGCATGTTGGTCCTCAAGCGATTGGATATGGATGGAGTATTCCTTTTGAATATAAAGATCAAGCAAAAAGTAACTAATTTTCAGTTACTTTTTTCATAATTTTTTACGAAAACATTTATTAATAATTATTAATAAAGCTCTCAATCGAGAGCTTTATTTTATGTTATAATATATAAAAAGGATGTAAGATGAAAAAAGATAATCAACCAATCTTAATAATTGATAGTGGACTTGGTGGTATTAATATTAGTAATCAACTACATTGTTTATTACCACAAGAAGCGATTATTAATTTAGCTGATACGAAACATGTTCCCTATTCAAATAAACAACCTCGTGATATTTTAAATTATGTCAATCATTTTATTAAAGCAATTAAACATTATCAACCAAAATTAATTGTTCTTGCTTGTAATACAATTGATGCTTTGGCTGGTGATAAAATCGCTAGTACCTTCCCTAACATTCCAGTAATGCGTATTATTGATATTACTAGTAAAAAAGTGGCAAGTAGTAGTATTGATAAAACGATTGGGGTGTTTGCCACACCACACACGATTGATTCGCAAAGTTATGCGTTAAGTATCGGCCTATATTTGGATAATAGTACCATTTATGGAATCAGTTGTGATGAGTTGGCAGGATTAATTGAACAACAAGATTTCAAAAATCCTGAACTAAAAGCTGAAATTGCTGCTGCTAGTGAACTTAGTTGTGATACGATCGTGTTAGGTTGTACCCACTTTACGTTAGTGGACCATATGTTTAAAAAACAATATCCTCAAGCTGTAGTAGTTGATTCAAGTAAATGTTTAATTGATGCTTGTATTAATAAAGTAAAACTACTTAATTTAGATTATAACTTAGAAGAAAAAGGAAGTTTTAAAGTAATTGTTAATGATATTGATAGTGATAAATTGGCAATTATTAAAAAAATCACTAACGAAGATAATTTAGATGTAGTGTTAGGCAATGAAGATTTTATTAGTGAGTGATACCCATGGAAGTAGTGCGTTTATTAATGCAATTGAGCATGAACAACCTGATTTAATTATTCATGCCGGTGATAGTCAACTTCCTAGTTCTAACTTTAAAGATTTAGCAATGCTAATTGTTAATGGTAACTGTGATTATGGCCTAGGTTATCAAGATGAAATATTTTATCCAATAAATCAGGATATGATTATGCTAACGCATGGTCATAATTATTTTATTAATGCCGATTTATCCCAATTAGCCTTAGCGGCCAAAAATTATGGATGTAATATTGCCATCTATGGTCATAGTCACATTGCCAATGTTGAATACGTTAATGATATATTATGTATTAATCCTGGAAGTTATGAACAAAGTCGCAGTCAATTCCCTAATAGTTATATGATTTATAATCTTGATACTAATACGATAGATTTAAAAGAAGCACAAACCTTTAAATTAATCAAACAATACCAAATCGATAAGGATCGTCATGCAATTTCGTGCTAATGGAAAAGTTAATTTAATATTAAATGTTTATGATAAAAATAGTAATGGGTATCATAATGTCGAAATGATTATGGCACCCATTACTCTTTTTGATATAATTAATATTGAATTTAATAATTCATTAGTTGTAAATACTCCAGGTGTTAGTCAAGAAGATAATTTAATCACAAAAATGGTTAACTTAATCGAACAAACATACGATCTTGAAATAAAATTATTAATTGACGTGGAAAAACATTTACCAGCAGGAGGTGGAGTTGCTGGTGGTAGTAGTGATGCGGTATGTGTCTTAAAAGCAATTAATTTATTATATGATTTAAATTTAACTCGTGAAGAGATGTTACATTTAAGTGCCCAAATTGGGAGTGATTGTCCATTTTTTGTTGATAATTGTATTAGTCTAGTTACGGGACAAGGAGAAGAAGTACTTAGTTTAGATTATGAAATTAACAAAGAGTTAATTTTAGTCAATCCTGGAATTAATGTTAGTACAAAAGCTGTATTTGATAATTATACCAATACTAATAACCATGGTGATATTTCCCAATTTTTAAGTAGTAATAACATAAATTATCTGCACAATGATTTAACTGCTAGTTGTTGTGAATTATATCCAGAAGTTAAATCGTTGTTAGAAGAATTAGACAATTATCATCATCCAAGTTTGTTATCAGGGAGTGGAAGTAGTTGTTTTATGATTGTTGATAATAAACTTGAAGCCGAAGAATTAAGACAACAATTAGCTAGTAAATATCCACTAGTTTATCATACCCAAGTGGTAAGTAGAATTGAGGAAGAATATGAATATTTTAATTAGTTTAACAGGATTTTTAATGGCCATGGCTGATACAATGCCAGGACTTAGTGGTGGAACAATTTGTTTTATCATGGGCTTTTATGATCAATTTTTAACAAGCATTAAAAACTTATTACATAAAGAAACACGAACACAAGCCATCTTGTTTTTAGTAAAAATGGGAGTTGGATGGCTTGTAGGATTAGTAGTAGGAGTATTAGTTGTATCTAAACTATTACAAAATTACCCATATATGATGATTAGTTTCTTCCTAGGATTAGTATTAGTATCAATTCCTGTAACTTTTAAGGAAGAAACTAAACATCTAAAACATCTTCCCAATTTAATCTTTTTAGTAATTGGTCTTATTATTGTTGTAGTGCTTAGTAGTTTTGGAAGTGGTTTAAACCTTGATTTTAGTACGAGTATTCCGTTATGGTTTTATGCTTATGCCTTTATTGTAGCAATGATTGCTATTTCAGCAATGTTACTACCGGGAATTAGTGGAAGTACGGTATTATTAATTTTTGGGATATATACTGTCATAATTAATAACTTAAAATCCTTATTAACTAATTTTAATTTCGCTGCTTTTAGCCTATTAGTTGTCTTTGGACTAGGGATTATTGTTGGTGTTTTTAGTATTAGTAAAGTGATTTCTAATGCCTTTAAACATCATCGTGGTAAGGTATTATACTTTATTATGGGGTTAATGATTGGGAGTTTATATGCAATCTATATCTCAGCTCCATTATTAGGAAAAGACACTGGAGAAGTGATTGCACCATTTAGCATGAGTAATTTTAATATAATTGCCTTTATTATAGGGATTTGTGCTATAATATGTATTGAGTTTATTAAAAATATATTAAATAAAAAAGGATAATAATGAGTTTAAAAAGTTTATTTGACGTAGATAAAAAATATTTAGCTAGATATGAGCAAGAAGCTGATAAAATTATGGATCTTGCTAGTAAATATGAGAAATTAAGTGATGATGAATTAAAAGCAAAAACAGAAGAATTTAAAAAACAATTAAAAGATGGAAAAACTATCGAAGATATTAAATTTGATGCATTTGCTGTTTGTCGTGAAGCATGTACTCGTAGTGTAGGATTAACACCATTTAAAGTGCAAATTATGGGTGGTTTAGCCTTACTAGATTTTAACATCGCTGAGATGAAAACCGGAGAAGGTAAAACATTAACAGCAGCACTACCTGCTTATACTTTAGCCCTTTTAGGAGAAGGGGTACACATTGTTACAGTAAATGAATACTTAGCTGCCCGTGATGCGGAAAACATTGGTCGTATTTTTGAATTCTTAGGTTTAACTGTTGGTTTAAACTTAAACCAAATGGGTAACCAAGCTAAACGTGATGCTTATAATGCAGATATTACTTATACTACTAATAGTGAAGTAGGGTTTGACTACTTACGTGATAACATGGTAAGTACTGTTGAAGCTCGTGTACAACGTCCACTTGCTTATGCAATAATCGATGAGGTTGACTCAATCTTAATCGATGAGGCCCGTACACCATTAATTATTTCTGGTGGAGAAAAACACAAACACGATTTATATACAAAAGTTGATGCAGTAGTTAAAGGGTTAAAAGAAGAGCGTGATTATAAAGTAGATTTAAAAGATAAAATCGTTACATTAACTAACCATGGTATGGATTTAGTTGAAAAAGGATTAAATCTTAAAAACTTATATAATGTCAAAAACTCTATTGTAGCTCACGTTGTTAATAATGCCTTAAAAGCTAATTTTGCAATGCATAAAGATGTTGATTATGTAGTGCAAGGTGGTAAAATTAAAATCGTGGATGGATTTACAGGACGTATTTTAGAAGGACGTGCTTATTCTGATGGATTACACCAAGCAATTGAAGCTAAAGAACATGTTACTATTAATCGTGAAACTGTAACGCAAGCGACAGTTACATACCAAAACTTCTTTAGATTATATAAAGGGATTGCCGGAATGACTGGTACTGCTAAAACTGAAGAAGATGAATTCCAAAAAACTTATAAAATGGATGTAATTTGTATTCCAACTAATGTCCCTGTAGTACGTATTGATCGAGATGATGTTATCTTTAAACTTAAAAAAGATAAATACGATATGATGTTAGATTTAATTAAAGAACGTCATAAACATGGACAACCAATCTTAATTGGGACAGTAGCTGTAGAAACAAGTGAAGAAATTTCTAATTTACTTAAAAAAGCTAAAGTGCCACACCGTGTATTAAATGCTAAACAAAATGAAGCGGAAGCAGAAATTATCGCTGAGGCTAGTGAAAAAGGTGCAGTAACAATCGCTACCAACATGGCTGGACGTGGGACAGACATTAAAATTAGTGATGAAGTAAAAGCATTAAAACCATTTACTTCAAAAATTAGTGGAGAAGAAGTAGATCCTGCTGGTTTATTAATCGTTGGTACAGAACGTCACGAATCTCGTCGTATTGATAACCAATTACGTGGACGTAGTGGACGTCAAGGAGATAAAGGGGAAAGTATCTTCTTTGTAAGTTTCCAAGATGATTTATTACGTCGTTTCGTGCCTGATATGCGTTCTCGTATTGTCCGAGCACTTCCGGATGGAGAAGCAATTAGTTTACCAATCGCTTCTAAATTAATCGAAAATGCGCAAATGCAAGTTGAGTCAGTAAACTACCAATCGCGTAAACACACATTAAAATATGATGATGTTATCCGTGAACAACGTGAACAAATTTATGCGCAACGTAATTATGTTATGGAACATGAAGAATTAATTAAAGATGCGAGAAACGTTATGGATGATTACATTCACAATGTGACATTGGCTTATTTAGAAGCTAAAGATGAAGAAGGATTACAACAATTAGTTGAAGAACACATTGCTAATAAATCAATGACATATGATGGTGATGACATTGAAAAAAATATTAAAAAATTAGCACAAGGTCAATTGGATAAAAAAATTGATGAATATGGAGAAGAGATTGTTAATGCCTTCTTAAAAGCAGTAATGTTATCTTGCTTTGACCGAGCTTGGATTAACCACTTAGATGAAATGCAACACTTACGTGAAAGTATTGGACTTCGTGGTTATGGTCAAGTAGACCCATTACTGGAATATCAAAAAGAATCTCGTCGTACTTATGAAGATATGATTTTACATATTGAAGAAGAAATTACTCATGCAATTTGTAAAGGTCGTATCCAAGTTGCTACTAACCGTGAATCTTTAGTTGAAAAATTAGAATCACAAGTAGATAAAGACGAAGAATAATCATTTTAAAAGGTAACCGCGGTTACCTTTTTTAAATTCTAATTGTTTCCTTATACCCAAAACAAAGATTATTATGTTATAATAAAAAAGACAAGGGGAATGATGGAAAGTTATGAATTAGTTAAAGCATATCAAGATAAAATTACTAAATTTGCATTATTAACTAATAAATTAAATCCACAATCCTTAAAAACTGAGCTTAATCAATTAAAGGAAATCGAATTATCACCAAATTTTTGGGACGATAATAAACAAGCGACTAAAGTAATTAAACAAAAACAAGAGTTAGAAAACAAACTAGATAAGTTTAATTTAGTTTCTGATTTATTAGAACAATTTAGTTTAGCCCAAGATTTATTTAATCAAGAGGAATTAAGTTTAGTTGAATTAAATGAAGAGTATGAACGTTTAAATCAAGAGTTTATCAGTTTTGAAATGCAAACATTATTAAATCAAGAATATGATCATGATGATGCATATTTAGAGATTCATCCAGGAAGTGGTGGAACTGAAAGTCAAGACTGGGCGAATATGATTTATCGAATGTATGAATTGTATTGTAAAAAGCATAATTTAAAAATGAATGTAGTTGATTATCAACCAGCAGATGTTGGTTTAAAATCAGTCTTAGTTGAAATAAAAGGTGATGATGCTTATGGATTATTAAAGGGTGAAAATGGAATTCACCGTTTAGTGAGAATTAGTCCTTTTGATGCTAATAAAAAACGTCATACGTCATTTTGTAGTGTAAAAGTTATGCCTATCATTGAAACTGATGATGAAATAGAGATTAATGAAAGTGAACTAAAAATTGATCGCTATCGCTCATCAGGAGCTGGAGGGCAGAGCGTAAATACGACAGATAGTGCTATACGGATCACCCACATTCCAACAGGGATTGTTGTAACTTGTCAAAACGAACGAAGTCAGATGCAAAATAAACAACAAGCTTTAAAAATATTACAAGCAAAATTGTTAGAGATGCAATTACAAGAACAACAATTAGCAAAAGAAAAATTAAATGGTAATACCAAAGAAATTGGATGGGGAAGTCAAAAACGTAGTTACGTCCTTCACCCTTATAAAATGGTAAAAGACAATATTAGTGGTTATGAAACACAACAAGCCGAAAAAGTTTTAGATGGTAATATAGAAGAATTATTATATTATAATTTAGTAAGTAATGAGGAGTAGTATGAAGTTAAATTTAAGTGTTAAAAAAATTTTTGAAAAAGAGTTTAATACTAGTAGAAAAGGTTTTGACCAAGAAGAAGTAAATGAATTTTTAGATTTAGTAATTGAAGATTATGAAACAATTGCCCAATATATTCAAGAAGTTAAACAAACCAATCAAGAATTAAGAGATGAAAACTATCGTCTTAAAAAAGAAATGATGCAAAGAAAAAATGGCATGTTAAGTCAAGAAGACACATTAGATTTATTACCCCAAAAAGCACAAGATGTAGTGGAAGCTTCAGCAGAAGTTAATAATGATATCGAAGAAACTCGTCGTTTAGATGAGTTAGAGCAAAAAATGGATCGTATGGAAAAAATCCTTTTACACTTAGAAGAAAAATTATAATTTTAGACCCGATTATTAACTAATCGGGTTTATTTATATTAAAATGGTATAATAATTTATGGCAATGTGAGGTACTTGCGCAAGTAATTGTGAGGAAAGTCCATGCTCGCACAAACTGCGATGTTTGTAGTGATTGTACTAGATGAAACAATAAATCTAGGCACATATTTGTGACGACGGATCCTAAACCTAAGGTTGATCTATGGTTTAGTCCATAAAGTGCCACAGAGACGAGACTTTAAGAAATTGAAGTGTGAAACGCGGTAAACTCTGCAAGCGAGAAACCCAAATTTTGGTCGGGGAACTTAGTTGTTGGGAAATGAACTAACACTGAGCTAGGAAACTAGAGATAAATAAGTACCACTTAATTGGACAGAACATGGCTTATGATCATTGCCATTAATTAAATATAAAGTAACTCAGGAGTGATATGATTAGAAAAATATGGTTGTGGATATGGATTGTAATAATTGCAATATTATCTTTACCTTTTTTATTAGTAGCTAAAATTATTAATAATAAAGAATTAAGTCTAAAGATGATTCATTATGTATGTAAACCGATTAATTTCTTTAGTGGTAATAAAATCCATTTAATTGATTTTAATAATTTAACAGATCATACCGACTATGTATTAGTTGCTAATCATTTATCATTTTTTGATATATTATCATTAATGAGTTTTATTGATAAACCAATTGTGTTTGTAGCCAAGAAATCTTTATCTAAGATTCCAATCGCTACTCAATGGTTTAATACGCAAGATACAATATATATTGATCGAGATGATGTTAATAGTGGAATTACAACAATGAAAAAAGTAATTGGGCATATGAAAAAACATGAAAGTGTGGGATTATTCCCGGCTGGAACAAGAAGTAGTGAAGAAGTAGAATTTAAACCAGGGATAATTAAAATCGCCCAAAAAAATAAAAAAACGATTATCCCCCTAACAATTCAAAATACTAATCTAGTATTAGAAGATCGAAAAGGAAATAAGAAAGTAGATACTTACTTTACTTTCCATAAACCACTTACATATGAAGCATATCAACATTTAAGTTTAGAAGGTTTATGTAAAGAATTAGAAGATATTGTATATATGCGAAAATAAGGATTAAAAAAAGAGGCTAACGCCTCTTTTTGTTTTTTATATCTTAAGCAATACTAGCTTTACCTTTTACTTCTGCTAATTTAGTACTGATTTCATTGTTTTGAGTTTCAGCATCAGTAACACTTTGAGTTAATGAATCATGTAACTCAGGGATTTTAATACTATCATATTTAGTTCGCATAGTTCCATAACTTGAATTAGCTTTTCCTTGAGCTGTAGTTGCTTTAGATACTTTTTCACTTATTTTAGCACTATTTGCACTAGCATCTTGATCAGCTAATTTGTTAGCTTCATCTAAAAGTTTCATCGCTTTTTTGTATTCACTATCAAATTCTTTTTTAGCTTTGTCATAGGCTTTTTTAGCACTTCCATTAACAGGATAACAAGCATAATCAGAACCAGTACAACGATTAACTTCGGTAATAGTAATATTTAAAGTTACACTTTTACCTGCTAATTTGGATAAAGAACCTCTATAGTCTTGAGGGATATCAACATGTACATCATTGATTGTTTCACCAGCTTTATGGTTAGAAACAGCTTCTTCAATTTGTACAGGTTCTTGCCAATCCCCTAAAGTTACTTGACCTTTATTCCAATTAGTATTGGCGTTAGTAGGATCTAGGATTGCTTGAAGTTGAGTTCCTTCACTATCAGTTCCACTGAAAGTGAAATTAATAGTATCCCCACTTCTAGCTACATTAGATTTTGCTAATGGTCCTCTAACCCATGCTATTAATCCTGCACATGCTAGCAACACAACTGCTACTAAAATATAGAATTTTTTATTGCTTCTTTCTTTCATCTTGCTCCTTGCATTCCTTTAAATTATAGCATTTTATATTATTTTTCGCAAGAAATTATGTTATTAATCCCTTGTTCATCAATCAATTTGATATCATAATAAATTTCATATTCATTATCTTGTTTTTCTATCTTTAAAATAGCAGGATTATCCTTTAATGAAGTAAGTGCTCTTTCACTAACTCCATTAATAGCAATATGGAAATCCTTCATAAAAACGGTATTATCTAAAGTTTGGCGCATATTGGCGCGAAACATCTCTAAATATTCTTCTCTTAATACTTTTTGTTCAGCTATTTCTTCAGGTGTTAATCCCTCTTTTTTTTTCTTTTTCGCTAACTCATTAATACGAGCTATTAATTGATCTTTTTCCATATATTTCCTTGCTGCTTTACAACTATTTCTGCTGGATACTTATTAATCCATGTTTGTTGTCTTTTAGCGTAATTTCTTGTTTTCTTTTTAATTAATTCAATACATGCATCAAGATCAAGATTACCATCTAGATATTGATGCACCTCTTTATAACCAATTGCTTGTTGTGATAAGTAATTAGGTTCAAATTGTTTAACTTCATCTATTAAACCATCACTAATCATTTTATCTACTCGATGATTTATCTTGTCATATAAAAGATTACGATCGATATCAATTTTAATAAAAAGTGGTTGATAAATTAATTCTTTTTTTTTATTACTAATATTTAAATTAAGTTCAACTTTAGCAGCTAGAGCCGCTAACCGTTTATGATTATTATAATCACTATGATTTAATTTAATATTAGCTTTATTGATAATCTCTTTTAAAGTAGCTATATTCATGTTATCGTATTTAGCTTTTACTTTGGTATAATCAGGGTTATCATTGAACTGATAATTATAGATAATACTATCTATATATAAGTTACTACCACCTACAATAATTGGAACTTTTCCCCGCGCTTTGATATCTTCAATACAAGTGCGGGCTAGGCTTTGATATTGACTAACGTCAAAGGATTGTTGATAGTCAATAATATCAAAGAGGTGATGGGGAATATCACCTTGTTCTTGGAGGGTGATTTTTCCGGTTCCAATGTTCATCTTGCGATAAACTTGGAACGCATCACCATTGATGATTTCACCATCAATTGCCCGGGCAACTTCTATTGATAAATTGGTCTTGCCACTACTGGTTGGACCAATAATAAATATTACATCATAATTTTTCATTTTTGTCCTTAACTTATTATATAATACCATATTTATAATTGTATATTGAGCTTGTTAATATGTTATAATAATTAAGTATTTAAGGAGATTTGTGAAAAAAGTAAAAAATATCGCAATTATAGCACACGTTGACCACGGGAAAACCACTATCGTTGATCAATTATTGACAACTAGTGGGTTATTTCGTGATAATCAAGAAGTACAAGTCCGTATGATGGATAGTAATGATTTAGAAAAAGAACGTGGAATTACGATTTTAGCTAAAAATACAGCCGTTGAATATAAAGATCATGTAATTAATATTCTAGATACACCAGGGCACGCGGATTTTGGTGGAGAAGTAGAACGTATTTTAAAAATGGTAGATGGTGTATTATTAGTAGTTGATGCTTATGAAGGATGTATGCCTCAAACACGTTTTGTGTTAAAAAAAGCTATGGAACAAGGGTTAAAACCAATTGTTGTAGTTAACAAAGTTGATAAACCACAAGCCCGTTGTGATGAAGTAATAGATGAAGTAATGGAATTATTAATTGAATTAGATGCTGATATTGAACAACTGGATTTCCCAGTTGTCTATACATCAGCAATTAATGGTCAATCTGGATATAGTCCTAAAGAATTAGTTAATGATATGACACCTTTATTTGATTCAATTATTGAAAATATTTTAGATGCACCACAAGATATTGATGCTCCATTACAAATGCAAATTTCATTATTAGATTATAATGATTACGTTGGACGTATTGGAATTGGACGTATTAATACAGGTAAAGTAAAAGTAGGACAAACTGTTAGTTTATCAAGAAATGATGGTAGTGTTGAAAACTTTAAAGTAATTAAGTTATTTGGATTTTCTGGGTTAAATCGTGTAGAAATTGATGAAGCTTATGCAGGTGATATTGTTGCGATTGTTGGTAAAGATGATATTAACGTATCAGAAACAGTTTGTGATGTTGATCATGTAAATCCTTGTGAAGCATTAAGTGTTGAAGAACCAACATTACAAATGGAATTTATGGTTAATGATTCTCCATTTGCCGGTAAAGAAGGTAAGTTTGTAACAGCTCGTAAATTAGAAGAACGATTACACTTACAAACACAAACTGATGTAGCTTTACGTGTAGAAGATACTGATGATCCAGCTAAATTCTTAGTATCAGGTCGTGGGGAATTACATTTGTCAATCTTAATTGAAAACTTGCGTCGTGAAGGATATGAATTACAAGTTGGTAAACCAAAAGTAATTTTTAAAGAAATTGATGGAGTGATGTGCGAACCAACTGAGTTTGTTAGTATTGATGTTCCTGATGAGTATGTTGGTAGTGTGATTGAAGCTTTAGGACACCGTAAAGCAGATATGCAAGAGATGAAACCAACTAACAATGGTACAACTAAATTAGAATATATAGCATATGCTCGAGCATTAATTGGATTTAGTCAAGAGTTTATTACGATGACTAAAGGTTATGGAATTTATTCACATATTTTCTTAGAATATAAACCGAAAATGGAATTAGATGTCAAGACACGTTTTAATGGTGTATTAATTTCGATGGATCAAGGTAAAACTACAGCTTATAGTATGTTTAAATTAGAAGATCGTGGAATTATGATTGTTGAACCAGGTGTAGATGTTTATGAAGGAATGATCGTTGGAATTCATAATAAAAATAATGACTTAGTAGTAAATGTTACAAAACAAAAAGAACAAACTAATGTGCGTAGTGCAACTAAAGATAATACTATTACGCTTAAAAAATCTAAACAAATGAGTTTAGAGCAATATATTGAAATGTTAGCAGATGATGAGTTATTAGAATGTACGCCAGAAAATATTCGTTTACGTAAGCGTTATTTAAATAAAACAGAACGAATTAAACATGAACGTGGAAAACTATAAAATCTTATTATTTAGGGAAAAATGTTATAATTAGTATGGAGGAAAAGATGTTTAATATATGGTTAATTGTCCTAATTGCCGGACTAGTAATCGAAATTTTTACAGTTACATTAGTTTCGATCTGGTTTGCGTTAGGAGCAGCTTGTGCTTTAATTGCCCAAAGCTTTGGTCTATCACCAGTTGTCCAAATTATAATTTTCTTAGTTGTAAGTATTGTGGCAATTATATTAACTAGACCCTTATATAAAAAATTAAAATTAAAAAAAGATGTGAAATTGAATACAGATAAAAATATTGGTAAACGTGGTTATGTCACTAAACCAATCGCACAATATGGTAGTGGTCAAGTAAAACTTGATGATACATATTGGAGTGCAAGAGGTACTAATGAACAAGCTATAGCACTAAATACTTTAGTGCAAGTTGTTGATGTTGAAGGTGCTAAATTAATTGTGGAGGAAGTGTAATATGGAAGTAGGAATTTTAGTAGTTTTAGTTTTAGTAGTATTATTAGTAATTATTGTTGCTAGTGGAATTTTAATTGTAAGTCAATCTAATGCTTATATTGTAGAACGATTCGGTACATTTAACCGTGTATTACTTGCCGGACTTAGATATCGTATCCCATTTATTGATCGTGTTGTAATGCGTGTATCTTTAAAAGAACAAGTTGTTAATTTTGATCCACAAAAAGTTATTACTAAAGATAACGCAACAGTTACAATTAACTCAATTGTTTATTTTGTTGTAACTGATGCGGTTAGTTATACTTATGGGATTAATAATCCAATTATGGCTATTGACCAATTGACTGCAACAACATTAAGAAATATTATTGGTCAATTAGACTTAGAACAAATCTTATCAGCACGTGATCGTATTAACTCAGAAATTTTAGTTAAATTAGATCAAGCAACAGATAAATGGGGAATTAAAATTACTCGTGTAGAAATTAAAGATATTATTCCACCAGCTGATATTCAAAATGCCATGGAAAAACAATTACGTGCAGAACGTGATAAACGTGAACAAATCTTACGTGCTGAAGGGATTAAAGAATCTTCAATCTTGACTGCAGAAGGGGAACGTCAAGCTGCAATCCTAAGAGCAGAAGGAGAAAAACAAGCGATGATTGAACGTGCTAAAGGACGTGCTGAATCTCAACGTTTAGTTTATGAAGCTCAAGCTAAAGGGATTGAATATATTAATCAAGCTAATCCATCTCAAGAATATGTACAATTACAAGGATATGATGCATTAGTTAAATTAGGACAAAATGATAGCTCGAAAATCATTGTCCCTACAGATTTACAATCACTTGCTGGTAAAGCAACATTATTTGGAGAGTTTGTTAGAGAAGATGATAGATAATTTAAATGCCATTGCTTAATGCAATGGCATTTATTAATATTTATATATAATAATAGAATTAAGCAGTAGAAATGTTAATGATAAATACAACTTGCCAAGATTGCTTAAAAAAGCATTGAAAAGATGCTTTTTTATTTTTTATTTGCTATAATAAACATATAAAAAGGGGCATAATGCAACACTTAGAAGTAATGTGTGGAAGTTATGATGATTGTCTAGAGGCATTTTTAAATGGTGCTAAAAGTATCATCTTAGCTAGTGATTTATCCGTTGGTGGATTAACTCCAAGTTTAGCGACTTTAATGTTAGTTAAACGAGACATAGATATACCTGTGTATTGTATGGTACGTCCACGTCCAGCTGGATTTAATTATCAAGGAAGTAATATTGAATCAATGTTTGTTGATGCGCAAATCTTTTTAGATAATGAAGCAGATGGCATTGTTTTTGGTTTTCTTGATGAAGAGCATCAAATCAATCAAGAACTAACAATGCAAATGGTCGATTTAATTCACAGCTACAACAAAGACGCAATTTTTAATCGGGCTATTGATGTTGTAACTGGCCTTGAAGATGGAATTACAACTTTAATTAAGTGTGGTGTAGATCGCGTAATCTCTAGTGGTGGAAGCAAAAATGCACTATTAGGTATTGACAAACTAACTGAGTTAGTAAATCAATTCCTAGACAAGATTATCATTACTCCAACTGGAGGAATTAATGTTGATAATGCTAGAGATATTATTAATCATATCAATGTCCCAATGATTAATGCATTGTGTAGTAAGATTGCACTTGATCAAACTACTAGTAATAAAACTATTAGTTTTGATTACTTGCAAACACCTAATGGTTATATGCAAGTTGATGCTAATAGCGTTAAACAACTAGTCAGTATATTGAATGAAAATAATCAACAACAAGATAACTGAGGTTATCTTGTTGTTAAAAACTTATAATTGTTAATTGAAAGCTATGTTATAATAATAGTGAAAGAAGGAATATGTTAAATTTAGATGATAGTTTAATTAAAGAGTATATAAATAAAGAAGATTATCAATATTATCAACCAATGGTTGATTTAATTCACCAAGAATTACATAATAAACCTGCAACAATGCCAGGAAGAGATTTTTTAGGTTGGTTAGATATTGATCAAATGATTGATGAAAAAGAATTTAAATTAATTGAAAAGCTAGGGCCACAAATTCGCGAAAATTACGATGCTTTAGTCGTAATAGGTATTGGTGGTAGTTATTTAGGGGCTAAAAGTGTAATTGAATTACTTAGTCCATATTTTGATCGTCAAGGAGTAGAAATTATTTTTGTTGGACAAAATATGTCTACAGCCTATTTAACAGATGTTTATAATCATTTAGTTAATAAACGTTTTTGTATTAATGTTATTTCAAAATCAGGAACAACATTAGAACCAGCATTAAGTTTTCGCTTATTTAAATCATTATTGATGCAACAAGATCCGGAAAATTATAATAAACATATTATAGCAACAACCGATGCCAATAAAGGGGCGCTACTTAATCAAGCTAAAGAAAATGGATGGACAACATTAGTTGTTCCGGATAATGTTGGGGGCCGATTTAGTGTTTTAACTCCAGTTGGATTATTACCAATTTCTGTAGCAGGGATTAATCTTCGCGAACTAATTGCTGGAGCCAAACAAGCGAGTGTAGATTTTAGTAATAGTGATTTAAACACTAATAGCGCTTATCGTTATGCACTAAATCGTCAGATTTTACATAGACAAGGAAAAGAAATTGAAATGCTTGTTGGGTATGAACCTAATTTAGTCTATTTATGTGAATGGTGGAAACAGTTATTTGCTGAAAGTGAAGGGAAAAATAACCAAGGAATATTACCAATCGGTGCGATTTTCACCACAGATTTACACTCAATTGGTCAATACATTCAAGAAGGAAAACGTAACTTATTTGAAACAGTAATTAAAGTTAATGAATTTGGGGTAAGTATTCCGATAGTTGAAGATGAAGGTAACTTAGATGAACTAAATTACCTAGCAGGGAAAGATATTCAATTCTGTAATAATTGTGCCTTAGAAGCGACAATCCAGGCCCATATAAGTGGGGGAGTACCGAATATGTTAATTGAGATTGATCAATTAGATGCTTATCATGTTGGATACTTAATTTATTTCTTTGAACTAGCTGTAAGTATGAGTGGACGATTAAATGGAATTAATCCATTTAATCAACCAGGAGTTGAAGAGTATAAACAAAGAATGTTTAAGTTATTAGGAAAAGAATAAAAGTCACAATATCCTCACTTTTTGGGGATATTGTTTATTTTTTAGTATTATTATTTCAAAAATAATCGTTAATTTTTGTTATAATATGCATATAATGAAGTGGGGGAATGTGAAACCATTAGTTATTGGAATAGCAGGTAAAAGTGGTAGTGGTAAAACAACAGTAGCAATGGAAATCGCTGCAGCAATTACCAGTGGTGAGATTGCATCAGTACGTTTTGATGATTACTATAAGAATCAAGATCATTTATCGATGGAAGAACGTGTTAAAACTAATTACGATCACCCACATGCTTTTGATTGGGATTTATTAGTTGAGCAACTAACTGATTTGATTAATCTAAAACCAATCAATAAACCACTATATGATTACACTAATCATACTCGTAGTAGTGAAATTGAAGTTGTTAATCCGGCCAAAGTGATTATTTTAGAAGGTATCTTTTGTTTACTTGAGCCTGAACTTAGAAATTTACTAGATATTAAAATCTTTGTTGATACAGATGATGATGAGTGTATTATTCGCCGAATCTTACGCGATACGAAAGAGCGTGGGCGTAGTTTAGATTCAGTTATTGACCAATATTTAAGTAATGTAAAACCAATGAGTCAACAATTTATTGAACCAACAAAGAAATATGCTGACTTCATTATTCCCCGCGGAGGGGGCAATAAGATTGCCATCGACTTAATTAAGTCTCATATTCAATCTTATATTAAGGAGTAAAATGAATAACGATATTTTTTTAACTAAAGAACAACTTGAAGAATTAAAAGAAGAGTATCAATATTATGTGCATACGAAACGTCCTGAAGTAGTTGAGCGTATTAAAGAAGCAAAAAGTTTCGGTGACCTTAGTGAAAACAGTGAATATGATTCAGCCCGTGAAGAACAATCTTTTGTTGAAGCAAAAATTAAAGAGTTAGATGCAATTATTTCTAATGCGCAAATTATTGGTGCTGTGACAAATTCCGATACAGTGGTATTAGGTTCAACAGTAACTTATGAAGATATGACAAGTAAGGAAAAACAAACTTATACAATTCTTGGGGTTGGTGCTAATCCACTTGATAAAAAAAATCCAAGTATTTCAACAAATACCCCAGTTGCTCGTGCATTATTAGGATGCAAAGTTGGTGATATCGTAACGATTGAAGCACCAATGGGAAGTAAAGAAGTTAAAATTAAAAAAATAAGATAATATGAATATGTTATTAATAGTCTTATTGACAATATTATTATTGTTTGGAAATTACGAAAATAGTTTAGGTAGTTTCTTACACTATCTACGATAAGGAGTAAAGATGAAAAAGATTTTATTAATATTAATGTTAGCAATTACTAGCGTGGGAGTTAGTGGTTGTGGAACTAAACAAACACCAACAACTGGTGAAGCTAATAACCAACCAGTTAACGAAAATGATATTGGTTTTGAAAAAACTGAAACTTTAGTTCATGATGATAGTGAGTATGTGGTATATGTCCGCCAAACAGGATGTCCGCACTGTGCTAATGTAACACCTGTAGTAAAAGAATTTAGTAAATCACACTCAAATATTAAAGTATATGACATGAATACTGCAGATTTTGATTTCTCTAGCAAACCATTTGCTAGTAGTACAAATGAAAATCCAAAATTACCATTAGCAGTTACAGATGATATTAAAATTGCTAGCGTCCCAGTTGTATTTTATGTAAAAGGTGGGGAATTCCAAAAAATTGGTGTTGGTGATGCAGGGCCTAACAACGCCATTGATGTATTAAATTCAATCAAATAGCAAAAAACAAGGGTTACCTTGTTTTTGCTTATAATTATAAATGAGGTTTATGAAAAAGTTATATTTAAGACGGTTTACCAAACCTATAGTTGTGTTTTTTTTAAGTGTTTTGGCGCTACTAGTTGGCTTCAAAGTTATTTATGCCGAAACATCAATCATTAGTATCAATAAATTAATCCAAAATCAAAATGTGGTTTATGATGTTGAGTTTGTTGATGAGCAAGCAATTAGTCAAATTAAAGCGCCAGTTGTTGATTATGGTGGATTTTTTAATAAATCAACAATAAGTTATAATGTTGAAGGAATCAAACCTAATGATCAAAACATTGCTTACTTTGTTTATCCGCTATTAAACTTAGAAGCTAATAGTAAGTATAATTTAAAGCTTAACTTTGATTTTAGTAGTGATGCAACAAATACTCAAGAATTACTTATCAGTAGTACTAATCAACCAGTTTCCCAAGGACCACAAATTGATAAGCCAAATCAATTTGCCACTAATATTGATCCAACAAAACTTGAAGCTAAACAATATTATGTGCAATCAGGACTAAGACATTATCAACATAGCTTTGAAATTCAAACTAATAAAGAAGGGCAATGTTTTTTATTGATTGGTATTAAAATGGGGAAAAATGATCATCTCCAATTTAATATCGGTAACATGTCAATAAAATTACAACCGAAGAGTGATGATAACATCTAGAACAAATAGTATTGTTAAAGAAATTAAAAAACTTGAGCAAAAGAAATATCGTCAAGCTTATCAAGTAAGTCTCATTTATAATGACAAAGTAATAAATGAAGCGCTAAGTGCAAAACAGGTGGTGTGCTTAATTTCTGACCAAGCAATGGACGTTGATTGTAGCCAATTGCTAGTTAGTAGCGAAATATTAAGTTACTTACATCCTCATAACCATGGTGATTTATTAGCATTAGTTAAGCTTAATCAACCACAACCAATCGCCACTAATAAAGTCTTAGTGCTAGATCACATTCAAGATCCTGGCAATCTGGGAAGCATGCTTAGAAGTGCTTGTGCATTTGGGATTAAAGATGTGGTGCTAAGTGAAGGTTGTTGTGATATTGATAGTCATAAGGTAATTGTTAGTAGTGCGGGAAGTATTTTTAAATTAAACATTAATGTTTGCAATTTAGAATCTTACTTACAAAATTCAAATTTACCGACAATTATGAGTTTTTTAGACGAACCAACCAGTGATAGTTTTCCTGATAAGTTTAATTTAGTTCTAGGAAATGAAAATCACGGGATTGATCAAAAGTTAAAGCAATATTGTGATTATAATTATTTAATTCCGACATGCTTTGAGAGTTTAAATGTTAGTGTTGCATGTGGAATAATGTTAGCGAATTTAGGATAGGAGCGTTATGCAAGAAATACGTGAACAATTTTTAATTGATTTAGAAAAAGTGGACAATGAGCAGGCTTTAATTGAATTAAAAAATCAATACTTTTCTAAAAAAGGAATAATTACTAAATGTATGGAAGATATTAAATATGCTGAAGATAAAAAGGCATATGGACAACAAGTTAATGAATTAAAAGATGAACTTTATAGTTTATATACTAAAAAAGAACAAGCATTTGAACAAGTTAAACTAGATGCTAAACTTAAAAAACAAGCAATTGATGTAACAATGCCAGCTAGTCAACACGTTGTGGGACGAGCTAATATTTTATTACAAACAAAACGTGAGATTGAAGACTTTTTTGCATCAAAAGGTTTTGAGTTAGCTGTTGGTAGTGAAATTGAAACTGACTTCTTTAACTTCAGTGCCCTAAACTTGCCAGAAGATCACCCTGCTCGTGATATGCAAGATACTTTTTATATCAATAATGAATTATTGCTAAGAACACATACGTCAAACATTCAATCACGTCTACTTACTAACTTTCCTAATCAAGAATTAAAATTTATTTGTAGTGGAAAAGTATATCGTCGTGATGATGATGATGCAACACACTCTCATCAGTTTATGCAATTAGAGGGATTTAATATTGTTGATAAACGTTTAGGACATCACGCTAACATGCAAGATTTAAAATCTTTATTAGAACAATTTGTAAAAATGATTTTTAATGATGATAGTTTACAAGTACGTTTACGTCCAAGTTTCTTCCCGTTTACAGAACCAAGTTTTGAGGTAGATGTTACTTGTAGTAAATGTCATGGATCAGGATGTGGATTTTGTAAACATACCGGATGGATTGAGATTTTAGGAGCGGGAATTGTTGATCAAGCGGTTTTAGCAATTGCTAATGTTGATCCTAAATATTTCACAGGTTATGCATTTGGGATTGGGATTGAACGTATCTGTCTATTAAAATATAATATTGATGATATTCGTCAACTTTATTTAAATGATTATCGATTCTTAAATCAATTTTAGGAGAACAAATGATTTATTCAAAACGTGTATTTAGTTATTATGTACATTTTTTAAAAACTATCAGTAATGAACAATTAGCTAATCAATTACTTCAATTAGGTCATGAAGTAGAAGAGATTCATGACATGAAATTTAACAATTTAGTGATTGGGGAAATTATAGAATGTCAAGATCATCCTGACAGTGACCATTTACATGTATGTCAAGTTAATGTAGGAAGTCAAGTTAGCCAAATTGTGTGCGGTGCGAAAAATCCGCGCATAGGAATTAAAGTCGTAGTTGCACTTCCGGGATGTAGTCTACCGGCTGGAGATATTAGCAGTACAATTTTGCGTGGTGTGGAATCTAATGGAATGCTGTGTGCTTATGAGGAATTAGGGTTAGACAATAAATATATTAACTCAGATCCGGATACAATTATTGAATTAGATGCTACTGCACCAGTCGGAGATGATGCTGCCGAGTACTTGGGACTTAATGATACATTATTAGACATTAGTCTAACGGCCAATCGTGGCGACTGTTTATCAATTAAAGGAATGGTCCGTGATTTAGCAGCGTTAAATGATTATAGTATCACAATTAATGATTGTAGTTATGATTACATTAATTTCCCGATTAATTTAAATGGATATGATGGCCAAGTATTTAATGTTAGTCTTGATGCTAATGCCCACAATGACCGATTATTATGTAGTGTTGCTAAAGCAAAACTATATCATATAAATTATTTACATGATTTACTTAGTTGGTCATTAATTAATACCGGTTGTCCATTTAATGCTTATGATGTAACTGGACTTGAGATTACGGATTTAAGTTATCAACCATTAGCTAACAATGTTAAAGTTAATTTAATGATTAATCAAGAAAGCAAAGAATACACACTTCCTGCAGGTTGTTATGTTTTAATGGCTAATAGTAGCAATCCAATTATTTTAGGAGTACCAGGAATTGGAGTGGTTAGTGAATATTATCCGCAAGCTAATAGTAATAATTTATTGGTTGATACAATTATTCCTGATCCAGAAATTATTCGTCGTGTTAATAAAACTTTAAAAGTTAAAAACGAGCTAACTACGCGTTGTGAAAAAGGGATTAATCTTTATGCGATTTTTGACTTTTATAATTCTTTATGTGGATTAGAAGGTGATTTAATGATAAATCATTTAGCTTATCACATTAAACAACCTCAAATTAAAACGATTAACTTTGATGCTATCAATACAACGTATGCTGTGTTAGGAATTAACATTGAACCAACAACACAATTACATTATTTAAATTGTTTAGGATTTGAAGCATTAGATGCCAGTGATTTAACTAACGTAGTGATTAAAGTGCCAAATTGGCGTTTTGATGTAACTAATGATCACGATTTGGTTGAAGAAATTATTCGTATGTATGGTGTTGATCGCATTGCTAGTGTTAGCGATGTTGAAACAATCGTTAGTCCAAGTCGTTTAGATCATCGTTTAGAACAAGTGGCTAATACGATTAGTACTACATGTTTAGCCAATGGGGTTAATGAAGTAATTACTTATTCACTAATTAGCGAAGAACAATTTAATATGTTCAATCCACTTAATAAAGAACCAATCAAATTATTATCCCCACTAAGTTTAGAACATCAAGTATATCGTCACAGTTTAATTCCGAGTTTACTTGAAGTGGCACAATATAATTTAGATCGACAAGCTGATACAATTAATTATTTTGAAATTGCTAATACTTATTTTGGTATCCCAATTGGTGAACACCACCACTTTGCAGGTGTATTAGGTGGAATTAAAGAACATCATCTTGATGGAAGCAATAAGCTATTTGATTTTTATGATGCAAAAAACATTTTAGATCAAATTGCTAATCAATTACAAATTACATTTACATACCAACAAGTAGATAGCATTAATATTTTTAATCCTTATGCCCAAGCACTAATCAAAGTTGGTGATCAGATTATTGGGATTATTGGTTTAAAACATCCTGACACTTATAAAAAAATCCAATTAAATGTTGTGTGTTTTGAACTAGATTTAGACTTATTATTAAATTATGTAAATGAAAAACGTATTTATGCACCGATTAATCAATTACCAGTCATAAAACGTAATTTAACATTAATTGTTAATGATAATACTCAATATCAAGACATAACTAATATTTTTGATAATATTGATAACTTAGCTAGTTTCCAAGTTAACAATATTTATCGTGGAGAAAACATTGGAAGTGGAAAATTTAGTATTAGTTTTGATATTAACTTTAATCAACCACAAGCTTTAACGAAAGAAGATATTGAAGCGTTAATGCAACAAATTGTTGATAATGCGAAAAAATGCGGATATATTTTCAATGAAGCTTAAAAATATGTTATCATATTTATAGTTTTTAGACGGAGGAAAGATGAACTTTGAACTAATATTAAAAATTATTTGTGTAATCTTAGGTGTATTATTAATTATCGCTATTGGATTACAACCATCTCAAAAATCAGGTTTAATTGGAGATGTTAGTGATGTTGAACGTTTTGAACGACGCGGTTTACAGTTATTCTTATACCGTTTTACAATCATTACAATCATCTTATTGTTTACTTGTGCCTTATTATACGGTATGGGTATCGGTGGTGCTTTTTAATAATAGGACAAAGACAACTAATGTTGTCTTTTTCTTTTTTCTAAGAAAGGAGCAAAATGGAATTTAGTGATATTATTATGTTAATTAATCAAAAACAGTTTGATGCATTAGATGTTAATGATCCTAACACTAAGGCCATTTTGCTGCTTTTGATTAACCACGGTTGGGTTAGTGAAGATAACAATAAATTGATAAAAATTAAACGTCCAGAATTAGTATATGGACACTTAGATGTCAAACCAACATTTGGTTTTTTAGTCGGTGAAACTGATTATTATATTAAAGAACCAACAAATTATTTTAATAATGAAGAAGTAATTGCTTTTGTTGATCCAAATAAATCAGATGCTGGTGAAGCAATTATTATTGATCGCATTGAAGAGAACTTTCCAACACTAGTATTTCGGATAAATGATAAACATGAAATAATTTGTTGTGATCCAAATTATGCGAGCTATCATTTTGAATTATTACAAAAAATGCTTTTACCAACAAACAGTATTTTTAAAGCTGAAGTTAAAGATGTAACCAATAAAACTATCTTTGTTAGTTTTATTGATGAGATTAGTCTAAATCCTGATTTAGATGAAGCCATTAACTTAATTTTAGCCACTAATAATATTAGTTGGCATTTTGATGAAGATGTGTTGCGTGAAGCTAATCAATTAGAAAATAAAGACTACCAAAATTTAGCCCGTGTTGACTTGCGCGATAAAGGCTTTGTCACAATTGATGGGGCTAGCAGTAAAGATTTAGATGATGCTGTATATTTAGAAAAAGTCGGTAATGATTACCACTTATATGTTAGCATTGCTGATGTTGATAATTTTGTTCACCAAGATACACTACTTGATGAAGAAGCATATCATCGGGGGAATAGTGTTTACTTTCTAGATTATGTAATTCCGATGTTGCCTCCGGTTTTATCTAATGGCTTATGCTCGTTAAATCCCCATGTTGATCGTTATACCATGACTTGTGAGATGTTAATTGATCAACATGGAACTATTAAAGAATATAAAGTATATCCATCAATTATAAAATCGCACCATCGTTTAACTTATAGTCAAGTTAACGATTATATTATGCGCAACATTAGCGATGATGCGATTAGTGATTGTTTAACAATGCTTAGTTTGATGGATGATTTACGTGAAATCTTATTTAATAAACGTAGTCAGATGGGAGCATTTAACTTCGAAGAACCTGAAGTCAAATTCTTAGTTGATCAAGATCATAATATTGTTGATATTATGCCAATTGTTCGCGAAAATGGAGAGAAGTTAATTGAAGAGTTTATGATTGCTGCTAACTATTGTGTTGCTAATATCATTAACCAAATGGACTTATCTTTTTTATATCGTGTTCATGATCAACCGAATCAAGATGACTTTGATCAGTTGATCAAGAATTTAAACAACCTTGGTTTTAACTTGCGTTTAAATCAAGATAAGCGTTTTTTATATCGCCAAATTAAAGAACAAATTACTGATCCATCAGCGTTAGCAATTGTCGAAAAACTACTAGTTAGAAGTTTACCAAAAGCGAAATATCAAGTAGCAAATATTGGTCACTTTGGTCTAAGTTTAGAAGATTATACACACTTTACATCACCGATTCGTCGTTACAGTGATTTAGTTGTGCATCGTTTACTTAAAAAATATTTAATTAATTGTGATTATAATGTTAGTGGAGAGATGATTTATCAATTAAATACCACATGTGATCATATTAATCAAACTGAGATTAATGCCCAACGAGCAGAACGTAGCATTATCGACTTAAAGAAAGTCGATTACATGCAGCGTTTTATTCATCAGCGTTTTATTGGTCGAATCAGTAATATATATGACAATAAGATGGTAATTGAATTACCTAATTCAGTAAGAGGTAATGTCTTTTTAAGTGATTATTATGACTTTAAAGAGGTAGAACACTATTGTGTTAAATTTAGAGATCGAGATTTTCACTTACTTGATGAAGTCGAAGTAGAAGTAAGCAAAGTTGATCGTCAAAAACAACGAATCAGTTTTAATTTAGTTGGCTACAAGCGTCGTTTTGCTAATTATTATGGACGGAGAAAACATTATGGCAAAAACAAATACAAAAAAGAAGAAAAAACAAAATTTAAAAAACAAAATCATTACCAAAGAAAGAACAAATAAATATCGTTATGGTTTATATATAATTTTTGGATTAATTATCATATGGATAATAGCTTTATTATTTTTACTGTTTAAGCCTAACGATATGATTGTAACTAAAACAGGTTTAAGTTACAATCAAATCTTAATGTATGCCATTATTGCCGGAATTATCTTGGTTGGTAACATTTATTGTTTATTAAGTCAATGGTATTATTTTTATTTGAATAAACATAATTTAAACACTTTTGATCGTTTTAGTGTCTATAGTGCCAAATATTGTCGGATAATTAGTGTTGCATTGTGTATATATTTCATATATAATATAATTGAAACAATCATTATTATCATACTAGGGTATATTCCCCAAGCATATATTTTTGGTGGTCTTTCCCAAGAAGGATATATCATTATAAGTATTACCCTATTTATTTATCTAGTATCGATAACTAGTAGTATCTTAAGTTTTAATCAATCAAGAAAATATTTTAATCGTTTTTTAACAAGTTAGGAGTAATGTGAATCAAGAATTTATTATTATTTTACTTATTTTAGTATTAAATGTATTTGCTGGAAACTATGCTAACAATATTTTAAAGAATGTTGAAGCAAAATATAAAGATATCTATAAAAACCAAATGATAAAAGTAGATATAATTCTAGTTATTATTGGAGTAATTATTATTGCTGGTTTTATCTATTTCACATTTAATCCAGCCATCGTTGAAAAAATGCCATTTTTAACAATTATATTTAATTCAGTTAGTTGTTTAATTATCTTCTGTGTGGAAATCTTAATTAGAATTTTAATGGCTTTACGTATTAGACAATTATATGGAAAAAACTAAGTTAATTTGTAAAAATAAAAAAGCTCGATTTGATTATGAAATTTTAAAAACGATGGAAGCTGGAATAGTGTTAACTGGTAATGAAATTAAATCAATCAGATTAGGGCATGTTAATTTAAAAGATAGCTTTGCTAAAATTAATATTAATAATGAAGTCATGTTATCTAATATGTTTATTGGTAACTATCAATTATCTCATATAGTTAGTAAACAAGATGAAAAAGCCAGTCGTAAATTGTTATTACATAAGTATGAAATTAGAAAACTAAAACAACAAATTGATCAAGAACGTTTAACGCTAGTACCACTAAGTTTATATTTTAAATATAATCGCGTTAAAGTGGAACTAGCCTTATGTCGCGGGAAAAGAGTCCATGACAAACGTCAAGCAATAAAAGAACGTGACGTTAAACGTGAGATGGATAAAGCAATTAAGAATCGTTTATAGAGTAACTTTTGTTACTCTTTTTTTATTTTTTATAAAAAAAGGGGTCTAATAAAGTAGGAGTAATTATGAAAAATATTAAAGAAATTAGACACCCGACCACAGGGAAGTGGTTGGAACAACAAATTAATGTAACTAATACATATTATCAACAAGAAGAGATTTGTTTTTGTGACAAAAAACCAACACCGATTTGTGTCCTTAAAAGTGAAGGCGCACAAATTTCTAATGCGTTTTTTGAAACAAAATCAACTACGGATTATTATGGTTTATATCAAGGGCATTATTTTGACTTTGATGCAAAGATGGTAAGTGGTGATAGCTTTAATGTTAAAAAGATTATTAAACCACATCAGCTTAATCATTTATTAACAATTAAAAAACATGGAGGAGATGCTTTTATTATTGTTTATTTTAGCGATTATGATTATTATTACTTATTGGATATTGATGTTCTTATCAGTAATAAAACTATTCATTTAGAACAAATTGAAGATAAATATAAAATTAACTTATTAGTACCTGGAATTATAGATTATCTAAGTACTTATAAGGAGGTATATGCTATTAGATAAATTTGTTGGACAAGATGAAATAGTTGATACATTAAAAATATATACGAAAATCGCTAAAGAGCAAAATCGGATGTTAGACCATGTTCTAATTTATGGTTTGGCAGGTCATGGGAAAACAACATTAGCAAGAATTATTGGTGAGTTAATGGAACAAGAAGTAGTAATCCTTAATGCAGGGAACATAAAAAGTAAGAATGATTTACTTGCTGTCATAACTCATCTTAATGGACGAATGTTATTTTTAGATGAACTACATCAATTAAGTTTAGAGATATGTGAAGAGTTATATGCCATCTTACAAGATAACAAGATGCATATCTTATTAGGAGATGGTGTAAATAAGCGCAGTTATAGTTTAGATGTTGATCCATTCACTTTAATAGGTGCCACTACCATGCCTGAAAAAATTCCAAAACCATTACTTGATCGTTTAGGGATTAAAATTAAATTAAAAAATTATTCGAATAAAGAATTGTATACAATTATTCAGAATAATTTAAATATTAAAGTACAAGAAGATGTTAGTGTATTAATTATGCGTGCAGGTAATTATACGCCGCGAGTTATAATAAACGTTTGTAAACGTTTAAATGATTTAGCCAATTATTATCGATTTGAAATAATTGATCATCAAAATATTAAGGTATTGTTTAAACATCTTAATATTAATATCTTTGGCTATGATCAGGATGTTATGGAAGTACTAGATACATTATATTATGATTTTAATCAAGACTATGTTGGTGAAAAAACATTAATTAATTGTTTAACAATTAATAAAAAACAATATTTAGAAGAAATTGAACCTTTTATGTTAAAAGAACAATTATTAATTAAAAATAAATTGGGGAGAAAAATCGCCCCCAATGGAATTAATATAATTGAAAGTAATTAAAAAAAAGAGCCTTAACGAAATGCTCTTCTTATTATTAAATTATGAAATGGTACGGATGAAGGGAGTCGAACCCATACGCCGTGAGGCACTAGATCCTAAGTCTAGCGTGTCTGCCAATTCCACCACATCCGCATATTTTGGCAGGGACTACAGGAATTGAACCCGTATCAAAGGTTTTGGAGACCTCTATTCTACCATTAAACTAAGTCCCTATAAAACAAGTATATTATAACATACTTTTTTATAATCGGAGAAAAAAGTAAATACAAATTATTAATTAAATTTATAAAGGAGAAATATGAATAAAATAATTAAAAGTTGTTTATTATTGGGAATATTAGTTCCGACAATAATGTTTGCTAGTTCTTATAAATGTCAATATAAATTTGTACTTTTTGTAAAAAATAAGAATGTACAATTATTCAATTAAATTTCTTGTTCTAT
>UWSE01000004.1 GCA_900551955.1 uncultured Mollicutes bacterium
AAAAGCTTATATCATTTTAGCCATTGTTGGTATATGTTGTTTAATTGGGATTTGTTTTAAAATATTTTTAGCTGGAAAATTTAAAGTTATTTTTACCCTTATCTATATTATTGTAGGTTGGGCAGCAATTTTTGAAATTAAAGATATCTTTAATATGCTACCCCAAATTAGCATTATTTACTTAGTCAGTGGAGGGTTGTGTTATACGATTGGTGGAGTTATTTATGCTTTATCAAAATTTAAATACCACCATTTAATTTGGCATATCTTTGTTATGGTTGCATGTTTTTTACAATATATGTGTATCTATTATTTGGTAGTGTAATATGAAAGTACTTTTAACAATCATGTATGATGGGTCAAAATATCAGGGTTATGCTACCCAACCCCACAAAAAAACTATTCAAGATGTTATAGAAGAGAAGTTGTCTTTATTATATAAAAGACCGATAAAAACTATTGCTGCTAGTCGAACTGATAGTGGTGTGCATGCCTTAGATCAAAAGGTGATGTATGAAGATATAAATAATGTAATGAGTATAGGAGAAATAGAAAAAGCTCTAAATTCGTTACTTCCTGATAATATAGTTGTTAAAGAAGTAATAGAAGTTGGAGATGACTTTCACCCACGTTATTTAGTCAAACAAAAAACTTACAAATATATCATTACTACCAAACGAGAACCGTTTTGCGTAGCTTATAAATATTATTTTCCTTATCATATTGATATTGACAAAGTTAATGATGCAATCCCACTATTATTAGGAACCCATGACTTTACTAGTTTTTGTTGTGTCAATACCGACGTTGAGGATAAAGTTAGAACTATTACTAATCTAACGTGTCAACAAATTGATGATGATATTGTATTTAGTGTTACAGGTAAAGGATTCTTATACAATATGGTCAGAATAATTGTCGGAACATTGGTAGATGTTGGTCAAGGACGAATTACTAAAGAAGAACTTAACAATATCTTACAAGCTCGTGATCGAAAATTAGCAGGGAAAACATTCCCACCTAACGGTTTATATTTGGTATCAATAGAATACTAATTATGGTATAATTAGCATAAAGGAGAATGATGAAAAAGTTATTAATGGTATGTGCACTATGCATTAGTGTATTATCAGGATGTGGAAGTGCCACAATTAATGATGTAAGTTTTTCTATGCAATTTAATCAATTGAATAAAGATGAAGCAACAGCAACCTTTACAGTTACTGGATTGCCAAATGACGAAGAATTTGCACAAATCCCTCAAGTAATTGTTGATAGCTTAAAAGCTCAGGAGTTAAAACCATCTGAACGTATCACAGTTACTGTAAAAAGTCCAGACTTAAACGGACGCCACATCGATTTTGGTACATGTGTGTATCAAGATGGGAAAATTATAGAAAACAATATTCACAATACAACAGAGGAAGAATATAAAAATTATATAGGATAGGATATGAAAAAATTATTTAAAATTGTTACAGTATTAGTATTAGCACTTGGAATTGCTGGGTGTGGAAGTAAAACAAATCAACCTGAAGGTCCAATTGCTACAATTGTAGTTAAAGACTATGGAACTATGACATTCCAATTATTTGATGATGTACCAAACACAGTTAAAAACTTTATTTCTTTAGCTAATCAAGGTTATTATAACGGATTAACCTTCCATCGTTTAGTCAAAGACTTTATGATTCAAGGTGGTGACCCTGAAGGAACAGGTATGGGAGGACCAGGCTATAGCATTAAAGGAGAATTTAACAAAAACAAAGTATTGAATACTCATAAACACCTTAAAGGTGCAATTGCTATGGCTCGTAGTTCTGATAATGATAGTGCTGGATCTCAATTCTACATAGTTTTCAATGAACAAGCATGTAAAAGCTTAGAAGGTAACTATGCAGTATTTGGTCAATTACTTTCAGGAGAGGATGTATTAGATAAATTAAATAAAGCACCACTTATGCCAGCAGACCCAACAACAGGAAAAACTTCAGAGCAACCTGAACCACAAATAATCATCGAATCTATCACTGTTGATACTAAAGGAGTTGAATACGGTGAACCAGAAAAAATAGTCAAATAATCACCGAATAAAGCAATAAATTGTTATAATAAAAACGAAAAAGAAGTGGGAAACCACTTCTGTTTTTAATAGGAGCGGTATGAATGAACTTTTTAATAGTTTTGAAGAAATACTAAATGAACATGGTTATTCACTTTATGATTTAGAATTTATCAAAAAAAGTAATATCTTGTCAGTGTTGATTGAAAGAACTGATGGTGAAAATATCAATATTGATGATTGTGTTAAAGTGAGTGAAATATTAAATCAATATTTAGACAGCCACGAATTTTATGATGAGGCATATACTCTTGACGTATCAAGTCCAGGGATAATGCGTCCATTAAAAACAAAAAACCATTATCAACAACAAATTGGTAATGAAATAGAAATTAATTTATACCAAAAAGATCCTAAATTAAATACTAAAAAGGTTATAGGGATTTTAGAAGAAGTCGATGAAGAAGAAATAGTAATTGACGGTAATCATTTTAGTTTTAAACAAATAACCAAAGCAAATGTGACTTTTTAAGGAGAAAGACAATGACAAAAAATCAAAAAATATTTGCCAGTATTAATGCTTTAGTAGAGGCTGAAGAAATTGCACCAGAATTAGTGGTATCAGGTTTAGAAGAAGCGGTAGCAATTGCTTGTAAAAAACATTATGGAATAGATAATGTAACAGTTATCTTCGATATGGAAAGTAAACGAATCAAAATTAGTGGAGAAAAAGAAATCGTTGATGAACAAGTAATGGGTGAAGCATTTGACCCAACTCAACATATTGATATCAATGAAGCAAAAGAAACAAAACCTAATTCAAAAGTTGGTCAAACTTTTAAATATCGTTTAAAATTAGTCCCTGAGGTAATGGATCGATCAACTATTGCTACAGCAAAACAAGTGTTTAGACAAAAATTACGTGAAGCTAAATATCAAAAAATCTTACATGATTACAATGATAAAGTTGGACAAATTGTTTTAGGTAATTTAGCTGAAGAAAAAAATAAATTTATGTACTTCAAATTACCAGGAAATGTTGAAGCAGTACTTCCTGAAAAATTACAAACACCAAACGAAGAGTTAGATCCACGTACACCGATTCCATTAATGATTGAAAAAATTGAACCACAATCTAAAAAAGGACCAAAAATTGTAGTATCAAGAAAACGTCCTAAAATTGTTGAATACGAAATGACAAATGCAATTCCTGAAATTGCTAACGGTATGATTGAAATAAAAGCGATCGCCCGCGATGCAGGTAGTCGTAGTAAAGTAGCGATTGCCCAAACAAGTGACGATGATATTGATATTATTGGTTCAGCAATTGGAAGCAATGGTAGCCGCATTAACCAGGTTAAAAAAGCGTTAGGTGGAGAAAACATTGATTTAATCGAATACTTTGATGATGAAATTATGTTTATCTCAAATGCCTTGGCACCAGCCTTAGTTACGGCAGTACAAATTTTAGATCCAGAAGAAAAAGTATCTCGTGTTATTGTACCAGATGATCAATTGTCATTAGCAATCGGTGGAGGAGGACAAAACGTACGATTAGCTTCACAACTAACTGATTGGAAAATTGATATCGAAAGCGAGAGCGATGCGCAAGCTGCAGGTATAAACTATGAAGACGACATCATTTAGAACTTGTGTTGTCTGTCGTAAAAAATTTATGCAAGACGAGCTCATTAGAATTACCAAAGTAAATGATATATGGTATGTTAATCCCAATAACAAATACCAAGGTCGAAGTATTTATCTAGAAAATGATCCTGCTCATTTTGACAAATTTTTCAAAATGGCAAAAAGATTTAATATAAGTAGTGATAATCTAGAAGAGATTAAAAGAGAATTAGAGGATATTTGTGAAAAACAAATCAATATTTAAATTAATTGGTTTAATGCATGTTAGTTCTAGTTTGGTATACGGATTTGATTCAATTATGAATATTATCTTCACGCCTAAACTAAAATGCATTATTGTTGGATCTTCTAGTAGTTTAAAAACAATTAAGCGGATCCAAGACAAAGCACTTACATATAATAAAGAATTATTTATAGTTGATGAGAGTGATTATACAATTGCTCAAGCATTAGGAAAAGAAAATGTAAAAATAATTGGTTTAACCGATCAAGGTTTCTATAAAAAAATTAAATTAATAGCACAAGGAGAATAATGGGAAAAATAAGAATATATGAATGGGCCAAACAAAACGGTAAACGATCAACAGATATTGTAAAAGCATTACAACAACATGGGCACAAAGTGCGTAACCATACTTCAAGTATAGAAGAAGATATTTTAAATGCATTGTTTAGAGATGAAGTTGAAACTGTTAGTGAAATCAAAGTAGAGAAAAAACCAACTACTCGTAAACCAAGCGAGAAAAAAGAAAATAGTAAGCTTGCAGATAAAAAACCAGCGAGAAGCACTAACAACAAAGAATTTAAACCACGTGGTAATAAAGTAAACAACGATGTAAAAATAGAAGCACCTGCAGCTGAAAGTGGAAAACCTAACAGCAAAAACATCCAAAACAAAAACAACAAACGTCACCATGAAAAAGTTGATCGTTTTGCCGAATTTGATAATAAAGAGCAAAACGTATTAGTTGATCATAAAACTCGTACGCAACTTAAAAAAGAAGCCCGTCTTGAACGTGAAAAAGAATTAAAAGAACAAACAACTATTATAACTTGGTCAGATGATATGACAGTATCAAAATTTGCCAATGCTATTAATATTCCTGCCAATGATATTATTGCTAAATTATTTGAATTAGGAATCATGGCAACATTAAACCAATTGATTGATAAAGAAAGTGCTGAAATATTATGTACAGATTATAATGTAGAAATTAAAGATGATGAATCAAACATGGAATATGAATTTGAATCTTTAATTCCAACATATAGCGATGAAGATCGAGTTAAACGTCCGCCAATTGTAACTGTAATGGGACACGTAGATCACGGTAAAACTACTTTACTTGATACTTTACGTCAAACACACGTTACTGATAAAGAATCAGGGGGAATTACCCAACACATTGGAGCTTACCAAATTGAAAAAGATGGTAAAGTTATTACATTCTTAGACACCCCAGGACATGCAGCCTTCTCAGCGATGCGTGCTCGTGGTGCTAATATTACTGACATTACGATTTTAGTAGTAGCTGCTGATGATGGGGTAATGCCGCAAACAAAAGAAGCCTTAGCTCATGCAAAAGAAGCTAATACTCCTTTAATAGTTGCTGTTAACAAAATTGATAAGCCTGAAGCTAATCCTGAAAAAGTAATGAGTGAATTAGCCGAATTAGGAGTTATTGCAGAAGAATGGGGAGGAGATACACCATTTGTTCAAATAAGTGCCAAAACTGGACAAGGTGTTGATGAATTAATAGATTACATAGATGTAATTAGTGAATTACACAACTATAAAGCAATGGCCAATGTCCCAGGATTTGGAACAGTAATTGAAGCCAACCTAGATAAAGGACGTGGTCCTGTTGCGACTATTTTAGTCGAAGAAGGTGAAGTTCATACCGGAGATGCTATTGTAATAGGACATACTTGGGGAACTGTAAGAAAAATGGAAGATGAATTTGGGCAAACTCACAAAGTTGCCAATGCAAGCCAACCAGTGCAAATTATGGGACTTAAAGCAGTTCCTGAAGCCGGAGATAAATTCATCGTGATGGAAAATGCTAAAGAAGCACAAGTAATTGGGGAAAAACGTAGTGAAATCTTTGCCCAAAAAGCTCGTAATGCAGCACATGCCATGAGTCTTGAAGAATTAAATATGAAAATTGCTGAAGGTAGTGTGAAAGAATTACCAATCGTGTTAAAAGCCGATGTGCAAGGTAGTGTAGAGGCATTAGCAAGCAGTTTAGAAGATATCGAAGTAAATGGTGTTAAAGCTCGAGTTGTTTATAAAGCGGTTGGAGCAATTAATGAAAGTGATGCGATGTTAGCTAGTACATCAAATGCAATTTTAATTGGATTTAATGTTCGTCCTGATAATGTTGCTCGTCAAGTAATTGAAACTGAAGGTGTTGAGTTATTACTTAACAGTGTAATTTATAAAATCATTGAGGAAATTGAAGACTCAATGAGTGGAATGCGTGATAAAAAATATCGAGAAGAAATTATTGGATATGCGGATGTACTTGAAATCTTCAAGATTTCTGGAGTTGGAAAAGTACTAGGAGCAGAAGTTAGAGAAGGTAAAATTATTCGCGATAGTAAAATTCGTTTAATCCGCGATGGAATTGTCGTTTATAATGGAGATATTGGTCAATTAAAACGTCATAAAGATGAAGTTAAAGAAGTTGTTGCTGGACAAGACTGTGGTATTAGCTTCAAAGACTTTGATGATGTTAAAAAAGGTGACCAAATCGAAAGTTATATTTTAGAAGAAGAATTAGAATAGGAATCTTATGAAAGAACTAGATGCAAAATTTAACCATCATATTGTAGAAGAAGGAAAATATGATAAATGGGTTGAAAGTGGAATATTTAACGCTGATGTTAAAAGTACTAAACAACCATATAGTATTATTTTACCCCCACCTAATGTAACTGGAAAGTTACATTTAGGTCATGCTTGGGATGGTACATTACAAGATATTTTAATTAGATACCATCATTTATTAGGTTATGAGACAATGTGGATTGCCGGAATGGATCATGCCGGGATTGCGACCCAAGCAAAAGTTGATGAACGATTAGCGAGTATGGGAATTAGTCGTTATGACTTAGGACGTGAAGGGTTCTTAGAAAAAGCATGGGAATGGAAAAGTGAATATGCTGACATTATTCGTAAACAATGGGGAAAATTAGGTTTTGCTCTAGATTATAGTAAAGAGAAATTTACATTAGATGAAGATGTAAATCAAAAAGTATGTGAAGTCTTTGTTAAATTATATGAAAAAGGTTTAATTTACCAAGGATATCGTATTACTAACTGGGATCCTGCTGTTAAAACAGCATTAAGTGATATTGAAGTAATTTATAAAGAAGTTCAAGGAAAATTTTATCATTTACGCTATCCACTAGCAGATGGGAGTGGTCATTTAGTTGTTGCTACGACACGACCAGAAACATTATTTGGAGATCAAGCGTTAGCGGTAAATCCTAATGATGAACGTTATGGATCGTTAGTCGGGAAAGAAGTAATCATTCCTGGAACAGAAATTAAAATTCCAATTATTGCTGATGATTATGTTAATCAAGATTTTGGTTCAGGTGTCGTAAAAATTACGCCAGCTCACGATCCTAATGATTATCAGGTCGGTATGCGTCATGATTTAAAAATGCCGATTATTATGAATTTAGATGGAACAATGAATGAAAATTGTTTTGAGTTCAATGGGATGGACCGTTTTGAATGTCGAAAAGCTTTAATTAAAAAATTATCTAATTTAGATTTAGTGGAAAAAATTGAAGATTATACACATAACGTCGGACACTCTGAACGTAGTGGAGTTGTAGTTGAAACGATGTTATCAAAACAATGGTTTGTTAAGATGGATGAATTGGCAAACCAAGCAATTACTTTCCAAAAAAATCATCAAGGAGTAGAATTCTATCCACAACGTTTTGAAAAAACATTCTTACAATGGATGGAAAATATTCAAGATTGGTGTATTTCTCGTCAATTATGGTGGGGACACCGTATTCCTGCTTGGTACCATAATGAAACTGGTGAAGTATATGTAGGATTAACACCACCACAAGATATTGAAAATTATACCCAAGATCAAGATGTGTTAGATACATGGTTCTCTTCAGCACTTTGGCCAATGGCAACGACAATATGGCGTGAAGATAATCAAAATATGGATAAATTTTATCCAACTAATGTGTTAGTAACAGGATATGACATTATTTTCTTCTGGGTAAGTCGTATGATTTTCCAAGCCATTGAATTTAGTGGGCAAAAACCATTTGATGATGTATTAATTCATGGTTTAATTCGTGCTGCTGATGGACGTAAAATGTCAAAAAGTTTAGGTAATGGTATTGATCCAATGGATGTTATTGAATCGCATGGAGCTGACGCACTACGTTTATTCTTAATTGGAAACTCAGCTCCAGGACAAGATTTACGTTATAGTGATGAAAAACTAGATGCTAGTTGGAATTTCTTAAATAAAGTATGGAATGTAAGTCGTTTTGTTATTCAAAATACTGACAACATTACACTAGATACTAATTTAGATAATAGTTTATTAGATGATGCTGATTTATATATTATTGAACAATATAATCAAACATTAGATAAAATTAACTACTATATGAATAAATATGAATTTGGTGAAGTTAGTAAATATTTAATTCACTTTATTCGTGATGAGTTTAGTAGTTGGTATTTAGAAAATACAAAAATATACTTTACAAATGCTGATCAATTAAGTAATAATAAAAAATTATTATTAAAAACATTATTAAATAATGTGATGATTATGTTACATCCATTTGCTCCATTTATTACTGATGAGATTTATGCTCATGTTAATCCAGGGCAAGAAATCTTTAATCAAACATGGCCACAAGAAATGTCAATTGCTACTAAAGAAGGAGCACATCGTTTTGCCCTTGTTAAGCAAGTAATTACAGTAATCCGTAATTTCCGTGAACAAGAACAAATCGGTAATAAAAAACCTATGCAAATTATGCTAGAAAGTAATATTAATATTGCTAATAATTACCCGATTATCGAAAAAATGGCAAATATTGAAGCAATTAATCCATATCAACAACAAGAAAATTTAATTAGTTTTGTTGAAGGAGAAGTAACAATTCATATTATAAATGATGACTTAATTGATCAAAATGCAAAACGTGAAAAACTACAACAACAACTAGAAAACGTGCTTAATGAAGTTAATCGTAGCTTAAAAATGCTTAGTAATGAGAAGTTTGTTGGCAATGCTAATCCAGACAAAATTAAAGAAGAAGTTGAAAAAGCAGCACAAAATATTTCACAATATCATGACACATGTCAATTATTAGGGTATAATGATATTGATAGTAAAATTGTTGAATTAGAAGAGGTGTTAAGTAAATTATGAATATCGATGAAGGTTTACAAAAATGGGCTAAAAGATTAATAATTTTAATTTTTTGTTTAATTTTATTTTTCTTTTGTCAAAAAATCGGGCTAATTAAAGCAATTATTAATGTATTAGCAGCTTTAACGCCATTATATATTGCGATTTTTGTATCATGGATGATGCAACCTGTTGCCCGTTATTTAACTGATAAATGGAAAATTAAGTATGGTGTAAGTTGTTTCTTATCAATCATCTTAATGGTCTTGGTAGTATGTGTGTTAATATTTACCATTATTCCGGAAATTTTCTTCCAAATTAAAGGGTTTATTAATACTTTATCTACATCAATTACTAGTTTATTCAATCAATTAGAACAAGTAGGAGTGTTTAAAAAAGATTCTCGTTTCTTTACTGAAATTGATCAAGCATTACAACAATATAACCTAAGTTTAGATTCAATCTTCCGTCACGGTTTAGATTTTGTTAAAAACAATAGTAACTATATTACTGATGGTATCAATTCAACAATCGGGGTAGTCCAATCAGTTATTGGTGTAATAACTCAAATTGGATTAGGTTTCTTATTGAGTTTTTATTTAATGCCTAACTTTAATCACTATGTTAATTTAGTAGTAAAAAAAGTTAATAAAGATAAACAAAAATCGTTTAGAGAAGATTTAACTAGTATTTCAGTTACTTTAAGAAAATATTTAAAAGGATTATTATTAGATACTGTCACTTTATGTATTATTTTATCTGTTTTAACTTCGATTTTCTTTGGTGCTAAAATAGGAATCATGACAGCGATTGTCTTTAGTTTAATAGCTGCTCTATTTAACATTATCCCTTATATTGGACCTATAATTGGAGCAATTCCGTTAGTGTTAGTGGTATTCCAATCATATGGAATTCTTGGGATTATCGGAGCTTCAATATTGATCTTCTTAGCACAGTTTGTCGAATCTAATATCATTTATCCACGTATTATGGGTAACTCAATTAATATGCATCCTGTAACTTTAATGGTCGGTTTATTAGTATGTAGTACCTTATTTGGTTTTGTAGGGATGTTTATTTCAACACCATTACTATCAATTCTCAAAATTTTCTTAGTAAAATTTGGAGTTATAGGAGAGGATGATTTATAATGAATAAAAAAGTTTTCAATAACATAAAATTTATCGTATTATTGATTGTAGGAGTGTTTGTTTTTTTAGTTCCATTTTCTTTGCCTTTTCCTGGATTTGAAGAAAAAACGATCTTAATTTCGCACTTCTCAACATTAGTTAAGGATTATTTTTTAACGCCATTTATATACTTTACCTTAGCCGTACAAGTATTTATTGTGCTTAGTGCACTAGTTGGATTATATCGTCGTATCACTAAGAAAGATTTAAAAAATCCATTCTTAAATGAATTATGTGGAACGACATATCCAATGATCATTACAAAAATAGTAGGAGCAATATTTTTTACTTTAGTTGCTTTAAAACAATTGGGAATTGATTTTAGTCACAATCCAACAATGGGAAGTCAATTATCTATATTTTTTGGAAATGTTTATAATGCGATTATTAACCCAGATACTGGGGGAACAACCTTTGATTTAGTATTAAGTTTATTTTTAACGTTCTTTGCGGGAAACTTATTATTACCATTTTTAACAGATTTTGGAGCTGTAGAATTTGTCGGTAACCTAGCTTCGCGTGTTATGCATAAGTTATTTGGGATTCCTGGTTATTCTGCGATTGATGCTGTAGCTAGTTTTGTTGGAGATGGAACAATTGGAATTTTAGTTACAGATCGTCAGTATCAACGTGGATACTATACGCAACGTCAAGCAGGAATAATAGCTACTAGCTTTTCGATTGTTGGGATTGCCTTTGCAACATTAGTTGCTAACACATTAGGTTTTTCTAATTACTTTGGAATCTTTTATGGAACAATTATACTTGTAACTATTGTATTAGCAATGGTATTATCACATTTTAATTTCTTTAATTTTAAAGATACTTATTATAATGACGATAATAAAAAAGTAGAAGATAGTAATGTTAATTTTAAACAAGCATTTGAAATAGGAGTAGAAGTTTGTGCAAAAGCTAACATTAAAACCATTATTGTGACTGCTTTTAAACAAATTATCACTACCTTTATTATCTTTGTGCCAACAATAATGTGTGTCGGAACATTAGGATTAATGTTATCCACATATACACCAGTATTTACATGGATTTCAACACCATTTATTCCGATCTTACAATTTTTAGGATTTGGAAGTAGTGCTGAAGCAATGGCACCAGGATTATTTGTGGGATTAGCTGATATGTATTTACCAACATTATTCGTATCAGATCCAGCAATGACGATTTCTAGTGCAGCTAAATTCTTTATTGGTGTATTATCATTCTGTCAATTAGTCTTCTTATCAGAAACTGGAATGGTATTATTAAATACTAAAATTGGATTTAAATTTAAAGATATATTAAAACTATTTGCCATTAGAACCTTACTATCGATTCCAATTATCTTATTTGTAACTTATATATTAAGTTTCTTTGGCATTGTTAGTTTTTAATTAAAAGCAACTACGGTTGCTTTTTCTTATGAAAATTTAAATCACCGGATATATAGATAAAATGGTATAATTTAAACGAGGTAATATGAATATAGCAATAGCCTTAAACGGTAGTAATAATGTCAATCTAAACTTATTGTCAGAACAATTAAATATTGATAATTGGATCGCTGGTGATGGAGGATATAATACATTACAAAGCTATAATATCATCCCAGAAATAGTAATCGGTGATATGGATTCTATCAATAATTCAAAAGAAGTAGAACAAGTAATTTATCCTTCTAATAAAGATGTAAGTGATGGATTTCTAGCTCTTAAATATTGTTTAGAACATTATAAAGAGGTTGAACATATCTATATTGTTGGGGTAATTGATGATAAACGTTTAGAACATTTTTGGAACAATATCATTAGTTTATTTGATAATAAAGTTGTTATTATTACTAACAATAATCTTATTTGTTATACTGATAAAGATATTAAATTAGAATATATAGTTAATTGTGACTATATATCGCTTTTCTCACTAACGGATGTAAGTAATTTATCAATTATTGGTGCTAAATACGAGGTTAATAAGCAAAATTATCAAGCTAATCGTTTTTTAGGATTAAGTAATGAATTTGTCGAAGAACAACCAATTACAGTTAGCCTTGATAGTGGTCAATTAGTAATCTTTTATAGCTTTAAGGAGTAATATGTGTGGAATATCAGGATATATAGGAATAAATAGCGATGCACTAGATCGTGTTATTCATGGATTAGAACGATTAGAATATCGTGGATACGACTCAGCAGGGGTAGCTAGTGTTATTAATGGTGAGTTTAAAACATTTAAAACTATTGAAGAAGTTGTAAGTCTTCCAGAAATTATTAATAAAGAAGGAGAAGTTTGTTGTAATCTAGCTATTGGGCATACAAGATGGGCAACTCATGGAGAACCAAGTGTAGTTAATGCTCATCCGCATGTTGTTAATCAATTTGCTATCGTGCATAATGGGATTATTGAAAACTTTCAAGAATTAAAAACAGATTTAATTGCCAAAGGATATGAATTCAAATCAACAACTGATACAGAAGTTGCTTGTGCATATCTTGATTGGGCATTTAGCATGACTGCAAATATTTACCACACCATCCAAATGGCAATTAATGCCTTTGTTGGTAACTATGCTATTGTATTAATCAATAAAACTATGCCAAATAATTTGTATGCTTTTAGTAATAATGCCCCAATCGTAATTGGTGCTGGAAATGATGGATATTACATTGCTAGTGATGAGGCGGCCTTTTTAGATTATACAAATCAATATTTTCGTTTAGAAAATATGCAAATTGCTGAAATTTCTTTAATGGATAATGGGCAAGGAATGGTTCAACCAATGATTAATTTCTACCAATTTGACGTTAATAGCCAACAAATTGTCCCAACCCAATTACAATTAAATATCAGTAAAAAAGATCCAAGTAGTTATGATAAACAAGGCTTTGAGCATTTTATGTTAAAAGAAATTTCAGAGCAACCGATGGTTATAGCCAATACCATTCAAGCATATGGATATAATCAACAACCAATCTTTGACTTACGTGATTATGAACATATTAATATAATTGCTTGTGGTAGCTCATTATATGTTGGAGAAATAGCTAAAAACTTACTTCAACGATTAGGTAAACGCGTAAGTGTAGAGTGTGCTAGTGAATTTAGATATTCAGATGCCACATTAGGTGATGATGATTTATGTATCTTCATTTCTCAAAGTGGAGAAACAGCTGATACATTAGCAGCATTAGAATTAGTTAATCAATTAGGTATAGATACACTAGCTGTAGTTAATGTGGTTGACTCTAGTATTATGAATAAAGCTAAATTTAGTATCCAAACATTAGCTGGTAGCGAAATTGCTGTAGCAACAACTAAAGCATTTAGTGCCCAATTAATGGTATTTATCTTAATGTATTTACAAAATGCTCAATTAGATGGATCAATTGACCAAAATGCATATAATTTGATCATTAATAACTTAATGAATATTAATATGAGTATGCAAAATATCATTAATGACCCTAAAATACAAGAAGTTGCTAAATCATTTACAAATACTGATTCAGCATTCTTTTTAGGACGTGGAATGGATTATCCATTAGCTCTTGAAGGTAGTTTAAAATTAAAAGAAATTAGTTATATTCACTCTGAAGCGTATCCAGCTGGTGAATTAAAACATGGGCCAATCGCCTTAATTAATGAAAAAGTACCTGTAATTTGTTTAGTAACTGACCAAAAATTAGTCGGTAAAATGATATCTAATATACAAGAAGTTACAGCCCGTGACGGAGATGTATTTGTTATTGGATTACAAAGTTTAGTTGCAGATTTATTTAATGATGAAAATACAGTATTATTACCAAATATTGATGAATTTACTAATATCTTTAATACATTAGTAACTTTACAAGTATTGTCATATTATATAGCTAAAAATCGTGATTGTGAAATAGATCGTCCGAAAAACTTAGCTAAAAGTGTTACTGTAGAATAAGTTTTATATACAAATACATGTAAAATAGCACCCTAAAAGGGTGCTTTTATATTATTATATATATTTTAGTTTACATAATATATATTATAGGAAGTTATATTAATAACTTTGACATTAATATATCTCCTGAAGTTAAAAATCTTTCATTGTTACCAATTCTAATAGAGCATAATTACCAAATACCGCATTATTGAGTAAAATATCAATTCTACAATGTTTTTGATACATAAAATTAATTATCTTATCAATTTATTTAAAATTTAATAGTTTAAATTGATATGGTTAACTTTACTTTCTTTAATTCCTTAAAATTATCTTTTTCTGGTAGTACCGTATACAATATATTTATTTTTATCGATCAATTACAAGATTGGTATCCTATCTGATTCCACTACTACGTAGTTAACTATCACTACTTTTTCATACTCTAGCTTATATTTTCTCCTATAATTTTGTCTGCCATTGGTGATAAATTGGCATTCTTCTCTCGTATGTAGCTTGTAATTGCTCTAAATCGCAATATAAAGGCCGAGAATCGTCAAAATATCGTTCTAAGTAATTTATTCCACGATTAATAAAAACTAGCTTATAATGGCGCAATATGAATAAATTTTGCCATCTTTCGACAATTCCACCACCTAAGCTAATAATTGGGGGCTTAAATTTAGTAATTACTTGTTCTAAAATTGCAGTTTCCAGGTCTCTAAAGGCACTTTCTCCTTCTCTTATAATATAATCATAAATAGGCTCTTTAATCGTTGCTTCTATATATTCATCAAGATCATAACTACCTTGATATTGTTTTCCGATTGATGTTTTACCACTAAATGGCATTCCAATTAGAGCTAAGCCTTTAAAACGATAAGTATCAATTGCTTGTTTAATTAAAGGAATTAAATCATAATTAGGGGATAAATCATACCAAATACTAAAATTAGATATTGCTTGATGAATCAACATCTCAATTCCATTAATATGAGGGATCTTATAATATTTGGCACAGATTAACAATGGATTAACATCTGGGGTATAGTTTAAATCAATTATATATTTAAAATTACTAATATATTTACGATCAATTGGTAATTGATCCTCATATCCTCCTTGTCCACAAGGGGTAGTATTAATTAATACCTCAGCTTCATAAGCACGCGAATCAATTTCTCGATCTTGATAATAAATAACATTTACTGTTTTTTTAAGATTAAGAAAATATTTTTGAATCATTTGACTCATACTACCTTTTCCTAATATTGTAATAGAATCTACTTCTTCTTTAACTAACTTATTAAATATATGGATAAAAGCTGGTAAATCAGTATTATATCCGATATTGTGATTTACCATATTAGCACAATTGGTAAAACCAACGACAGGATCATATTTATTAATATGATTTAATATTTCTTGTTTATAAGGAATAGTAATATTATATCCTTGATAATTAGCTAAATTGACATCTTCTAAGCTATCTACTCCTACAATTTCATAACTAAAATCACTAATATGATAATAGTTAGCCAAGTAATTATAAATATAAGGCGATAGGGAATACTCTATATTAGTATTCCCTATTAAACAGAATTTATTATTCATCTTCTACCTCACAGCTAGTAGTAAATATTTGCTGATAAATCTTTTTAATTGAAGCACTATTACTGAATTTATTAGCTTTTTCTAAAATAAACTTTTGACGATCATTATCGACAATTGGGAGCTTATTTTCTTTCTTATATTCTCCTACTTGCTTCACTAATTCAAAACGCTTATCTAATAATTCCATTAATTGGTGATCTATATTATTGATCCCATCGCGTAATTGTTCTAAATCCATAATCTTCCTATATTTGTTGGGTAGTTAGAATTTGATGTAGTTTTGGCACCTCATCATATTCTAATGTTCCTAATTTGTCAACTTCTTTAATAATATTATCAATTTCTGGTTGGGAAATTAATTTATTTTTAATACATAAATAATAATGGAATAAATTATTAGTTATTTCAAAACATTGTGGTGTTATTGGGGTAGTATAACGCCCATTACTTTCACATTCTATGATACTTTTATTAATATTGTTATTAGCTAAATTAGGAATTAAAATACGAGTATTAATTTTATGATCTTCGACTTTTTCTTTTGCTAATACTTTAACATCAGTATAGATTTCTTCTAAACAATTTAAATAACGATATAAATCATATTTAATTGAATCTTGTAATGTATATTTAAAGACAAAACGGTTAAATAAAATACCGATAAATAATCCAACCATAATCATTACTAGACGTGATACAAATACCATAATTTCTTTGCTAATAGGATCATTTACCATTAACATTCCTACAGCTGAGAACGTTACCAAGACAATTTTATATTTATATTGTGTTTGGAACATATGAATGTAATTAGCTAACATTAAAATAATTAATCTTATAGTACTGTCTCTAAAAATTGAAAAGATTACCATTAAGGCAAATGATCCAGCAATTGTTGCTAATAAACGATATTTCATTTTTTGGACTGATTTTTCAAATAATGGAGTCATTACTGAAATTACAGTAAAGACTGCCCATTTACCATCAGGGAAATGGAACAAATCAGAAATAAATGAAATTAAAGAAACGGCAATTGCAATTTTAATAGCAAATGATTGCTCTACTGCATAGCGTTTAACTTTCACAGTATTTTTTTTTGCCTTAGTATAAGTGTGTTGCTCAATAAATTCTTTTGCTTTGTCAGTAATAGATATTTTTTTATTAATGTATTTAATATTATTATCAATAATCGTAATATTGTTTCTTAAATTAATATTACTAATATCTTTAGTATCAAATTTAGTGATATCACTTAAACTACTTACTTCTACTTTTAATTGATTTAAATAATTAATCAATATGTATTTATCACTATCATTATAATTATTTAAATGATAATATATATTTCCTAATGTTTCTATTACATTTATAATAATATTATTTTTGTAGCTATTAGCACTTTTATCTGCTTTATAATCAAACATTGATAGTTTTAAATTGGCAATTGTTGTCTCAAATTGATTTTCTTTTCCTTCAACGTCTAATATTAATTGATCAATCAAATTAGTTATATTTTTAATTCGTTTTGATGCATAGTCACGGTGTTTATAAACAGAATAACCGACAACTATTATTGGACAAATACATAGTGCTGCTAATCTAATTAATAAATCTTTTACTACTATTGATGGATCATTGGCAATATTAATTGGATTAAATAAGATAAAAGCATATTGTAAGGTGAAAGGAAAATACATCTCCATTCTAAAGCTATTATAATATCCATAAGCTATCATATAAACAACGATAAAATTAATAATTAAAGCTAGATAGATATTATAGGAAGCAATGAATCCTCCTAGTCCCATCAATATGTTTAAAAATAAGATCTTACCAAAGAATTTAGCTGGAGTTACACTTAAGTTATAAGGCATAAACATTAAGTATGCTGTAACAGTGGTTACTCCGATTAATGTATTACTTTCACCAAATGCTAATTTAAAGACAACGACAAATAAGATTACTTCGATTAATAACTTTAAATTATACCAGGCTTTCATAAGCCATGCTTTATCCATACTCCTCCTATTCTACGAATTGGTTTTTATATAAATTGGCATAGAACCCATTTTGAGCTAAAAGTTCTTTATGGTTTCCTGTTTCAATAATTTCTCCATCTTTTAAGACTAAGATATAATCAGCTTTTAAAATTGTTTTTAAACGATGGGCAATGACAAAGCTTGTACGTCCTTTAATAATTGCATCCATCGCTTTTTGGATTTTACCTTCAGTAATTGTATCAACATTACTAGTAGCTTCATCTAATACTAAAATACTTGGATCCGTTATAATTGTACGGGCAATAGATATTAATTGTTTTTGTCCTGTTGAAAAGACACTTGAATCATTACTAATTTGTGTATCATAACCATCTTCTAAACTCATGATATATTCATGAATATTAGCTACTTTACAAGCATTCATTACTTCTTCTATTGTAGCATCATTTTTACCAAAACTTACATTTTCTCGAATTGTTCCTTTAAATAAAACACTTTCTTGTAATACGATTCCAATATTACGACGTAGTTCTGATAAATCATATCCTTTAATGTTATGGTTATCAATTAAGATCTCCCCACCAGTTACATCATAGAAACGATTAAGTAAGTTCATGATCGTTGTTTTACCACTTCCAGTAGGCCCTACAATAGCAATCATTTTTCCTGGATGAGCAACAAAGTTAATGTCTTTTAAGACAGGTTTATTTTTTAAGTATTCAAAGTTAACATGTTTAAATTCAATATCACTATTAGGATTAGTGAATGGAATTGGATTAGCACAGTTAACTATTTCTTCTTCTTCATCAAATACTTCTTGGACACGATTAGCACCACTCATTCCTAACTCAACCATGTTATATTGTGCTACAGTTGATGCTAATTGCATAGAGAATTGTTGTGAATATTGAATAAATGCTACTAATAATCCAACACTAAAGATTCCTTCAATTACCATCTTAGATCCTGTAAATACCATTAACCCTAATGTTACAAATCCCATTCCCATCATAATAGGCATTAATAATCCAGAATAGATTTGCCCTTTAAAAGCATTATCTTTAAAGTCATTATTATATTGTTCAAATTTAGAAATAGTTTGATCTTTTAAGTTATAAGAAATAATTTCTTTTTGACCACTTAAAGATTCATCAATAAATCCATTTAATGCCCCTAATTTTTCTTGTTGTTTAGAAACATATTTTTGCGCTTTTTTAAGAATTCCACTACTTAATAATACTGATAATAATCCAAAGACTATAATTAACCAGAATAATGGTTTTTGCACAGTAAAACTTCCTAGGGCAATTGAAGAATCATCTTGATTCCACATCATGATTGCAACTCCTCCAACCATACATAAACTTGATAAGATTTGGATAGCTGATGAGTTTAAAAACATTTGAATATTTTCAATATCATTAGTGAAACGAGACAATAAGTCTCCAGTATTACTCATATCATAGAATCTAATTGATAAGTTTGCAATTTTTCTAAATAATCTATTTCTAATGTTTTTACAAGTTTTAACTGTTATATTTACAAATAATAGAGTATATAAACTCATTCCAATCGCTAAACTAATAAATGTTAATAATAACTTAATAATAAATTCTTTAAAGTCTTTATATTTTTCACTACGTAATTGTTTAATATCTTTTGTATTATTAGCTATACTTACTAATTGTTCTCCTGGTAAACTTTTTAACATTTGTTTACTAAACGGATTTAAGTTACTATCTTCAATATATTTAATTTGTTGTTCATTAAATTTTTGCTGATCAAGTACATATTGTTTATTTAATAAAATTGTATCAGTCAATACTTGTTTTATATGAAATTGTTCTTTAATTTGTTGTTGATCGGCATTAAGAATTTGATGTTTTTGTTCTTCACTTAATGTTGAAAGTTTATCAACAATTGTTTGGCGTTCTTCTTGAGTTAATTCTTCATCTTGATCGATAATTTCATTCACTTCATTTAAGTTTTTTTCAGCAATACTAACACCTATATATTGACCTAAAGCATTAAAGCTTTCTCCTAATAATTTTGGTGCTTGGACATTTAAGTATGTAGCACAAATCATTAATCCAATCACTATAACAAAAGTCAGAAAATAACGTTTAGCATTACGTACTATTAATCGAGCACCATTTAATAATTTAGTCATTATCTTCCTCCTTTTGTGTTAAGTAAATTTCTTGATAAGTTTTACTCATTTCTATTAAATCTTGATGAGTACCAATAGCTTCTATACTGCCTTCATTTAAAACAATAATTTTATCGGTTTCAATGATTGAAGAGATTTTTTGAGCAACTATTACTACACCCATATCTTTTAAGTCAGAATAAATTGCATCTTTGACTAATTTCTCACTTTGTGCATCTAGTGCTGAAGTTGAATCGTCTAAAATTAAAATATCCGGTTTTTTCATTAATCCACGAGCAATACTTAAACGTTGTTTTTGTCCACCAGAAAAGTTAGCCCCTTTTTGGTAAACTTCAGATTTGAATCCATCTGGTTTTTTACTAATAAACTCACTAGCTTGTGCTATGTCACTTGCCCAAACTAAATCAACTTCAGTTGCTTCTTGGTTAGCATTATATAAGTTCGATTCAATATCTCCACTAAATAAGTTAGCTTTTTGCAATACAATCGCAATATGTTTTAATAATTCATCATGATTATATACGAATTGATCTTCCCCATTGATTGTAATTGTTCCTTTAGTTGGATAGAATAATTGGGCAATTAATTGCACTAATGTCGATTTACCACTACCAGTTGGTCCAATAATCCCAACTTTCTCTCCTTTATTGATTTCAAAACTAATATCTTGTAATGTTGGTTTACTACTAGAAGCGTAAGTAAAATCAACATTATTAAAACTCATATTTTTAATTTCTTTAATTGTTTTAGTTTGGTATGGATTATCTTCTTTAACATCTAAGATTTCATCAATACGACGTACACTTACCATCGCTCGACCCAATTGGTTCATCATAAATCCACCATTAACAACTGTAAACATTAAAATCATAATGTATTGTGAGAATGATACAATGTTTGCTAATGAATTAGGATCTTTAACACCTACACTTGATAAATTAAATAATACATATAAAACAATCAAGTTAGCTACCAATGTAACAAAAGGAATTAATAAACCGAAACTCATTCCAATTTTTTTGAAGTTTTTTGAATATCCATCTACTTCTTTTTTAAAGTCAGCTTCTTCTTTATCTTCTTGAACAAATGATTTAACTACTCTTGCACCATCAACATTTTGTTTAACAATTGTATTTAAGTTTTCTGTAGCTATTTGATTAATTTTAAATTTTGGCATTAAACTTCTAATGGTAATAATCATTACTATTACTACGATAAAGATATATAAGAATGTTGTCCACCAATATTTAGGTACTGACAAAATTGTGAAGATAATACATCCAATAAACATTAATGGGATACGAAGTACTAGTTGGAACATTGCCATTATTAAGTTTTGTACTTGGGTAACATCATTAGTTAATCTTACAATTAAATGTGATACTGAGAATTTCTCAATTTGTTGGTAACTAAATTTTTGAATTTTTTTAAATATATCACTACGTAGATGTGTTCCAACAAATGTAGAAATTTTAGCTGCAATAAAAGTATTGATAATTCCTAACAATAATCCAATAATCCCTACACTAATTACTAGGATTCCTGCATTAAATACTGCATGTTGATCAATACTAACATTTCCAGCTGCATCAATGGTATTTAAATTCTTTATAATTTTTGAAGTCAGGTTTGGTTGCCATAAAGATATTATTACTTGACAAAAAGAAATAACTAAAGAAACTACAACTAAACCTTTTTTCTCTTTTATATATTTCATCATAATTACTCCTTTCTATATACAAAAGTCACCATCTTTAAAAATTTGGACTTGACTTCCATCTTCTTTGATTCCATAGATATTCATATCAGGTGTTCCGAACATAAAATCAACATGAATTGCTGAATCATTACAACCTAGTTGATCTAATTCTTCTTTACTTAGATTTTCACCATTTTTAACGGTAGTTGGATAAGCTTTCCCTAATGCTAGGTGGCAGCTAGCATTTTCATCATATAATGTTGTAAAAAATAAAATATTACTTAATGAAATTGGGGTATGATAACTAACTAAAGCAACTTCTCCTAAGCTTCTACTTCCTTCATCAGTATTTAACATACTTTGTAGGATTTCCTCACCAACTTCAGCTTTAGCATCAATTACTCTTCCATCTTTAAATTCTAAATAGAAGTCATCAATTAATTGGCCATGATAACTTAATGGTTTAGAACTATATACTTTCCCATTAACATTACGTTTGTCTGGCATTGAATATACTTCCTCAGTTGGAATATTAGCAATAAACGGTTGATTATTAGTATGATTAATAGAATTAGCTGCTAAAAATTGATAATCTTTAACTAATCCGACATTTAAATCAGTTCCTTTTTCGTTAACAAAATAAAGAGAAGTAAAATTATTATCATTAATAATTTTGGCATAAGTTTGTAAATGATTGATGTGTTCTTCCCACGCATTAATTGGATCATCATTATCACAACGTGTCATTTTAAAAATCATATCCCATAATTTATTAATACAATCTTCATCATTAGGAAAAACTTCCATTGCCCATTTTTTAGTTGGAACTGCCACAATACACCATGACACTAAATCATTCATAATCGCCTCATCTTTTTTGTTTAATAAACGATGAACTGTTTGCTGCCATGCTGATAACTTATCATGATCAATTCCACTTAAGGCTTGAGAATCTAGTCCATCTAGTGATAAGAAACAACTGTTAGTATCCACAAAGTATTCACTTCGAGCAATAGCAAAGTCTTCGATTGTTTCAAAATGTTTTATATCTTCATATTTATATTTTAATTTAGTCAATTCCGGATCATTCCAATCAACTACAACTTTATTCGCTCCCATTTGGTATGCACTATCTACTATTTGGTGAACTATATCAGCACATTCTAAGGGACTATTAATAACTAAATTTTGACCTGGTTGTAAGTTAAGTCCGATTTTTAACACAATATTAATATAATTATCTAAGTATTTTTGATTCATCTTTACTCCGTAATGGTTTTAGTAAACGATTAACTTCATCTACCCAATATTTATTTGTTTTTATTAAATTATAAATTTGATTACAATCATTTAGATAAATAAAAAAATTTCTCACCACAATTAGTTGGTCAGAATTAATTTTACAACTTTGAATTATGTAGTTATAATTTTTAATTCGCTCATATATTTCTACGATATCTACATCTTTTAACATTAAATTACGACATAGTGCCATCTCTTCAGCACTATAACAAGGTTTAGCATAGACTTTTATGTGATTATAGTCTAATTGGTTATTAAACCCTTCTTTAATTTGCCACATTTGACGCGAAGTTAAATCATCATTTAAAATTAACTTTAAAATATTGTCACTAACTTGCTCATTAATTGCATGTTTAATTACCCCAATTTGGCTATCATTATAATTATGTTGATAAATGTCATCAATAATCCATTCACTAACATTATTAGCTTTTAGTTGCTTGATTTGATAAATTTGTTCTGCAACTAATTGGTTTTCGGATAAATAAGAAATAATTTCATCAATACTATTAAAACGATCTTTAGGATCTAAGGCTGTGGCTTTTTTAATTAAAGGATACAAATATTCTTTGTCTTCTTCTTTTAGACAATGTTTAACTAGCACTTCAATAGTTTTTCCTAAACTAAAAATATCGCTTTTAACTGTTGTTTGATTAAAACCATATTGTTCAGGGCTTGCATAAAATTTAGTCCCTAAATATGTCGTATCACTATATTTATCTTGTTGATACTTTCTTGATATATCATAATCAATTATAACTACTTCATCATCAACTAACAAAATATTAGCAGGTTTTATATCACGATGAATAATTCCTTGAGAATGTAATGTTTTAAGACCACTACAAATTTGGGCTATAATTTGATATAGATATTCTTTAGAAATTATCTTTTTAGCTTTAACTAACTTTTCTAAGCTAGCACCTTGATAGATTTTAGTTAAGTAAATTAATTTATCTTCTTGTTTTTGAAAATAACCAATTCTAGCTAAGTGCTTATTAGTTTTTGATAATTCTGCAATTTGCATTAATGTTTCATAACTACTAAGTGGTGCTTGCTTAGCAAAGTAATAATTCTCACCGCTTTGATAAACACTAAAGGTTTTAGTAGGTGAAAATTTATAATTACCAATATGGTTAAACTTCATAATTAGGTCCTAATTCTCCTGTATGGAAATGATAATTACATAGCATGACATATTCAACATTATTTTCTGGAATATCAACTAAGATGGTTGGACCATCTTTGGTTAATTTACCATTAATAACTCTTCCGTTTTGGCGGGCTTTTTTTCCACACCAACAAACACTAGTACTTTCTTCCATCTTATCACAACGTTCAATAATTCTTTTACTTCCAGGAAATAAATTACCACGAAAATCGACCTTAATTCCAAAGAAAATAATACTTTCAATATCATGATTATATCCATAATCAATGATTGTATCGATTACTTGTTTAGATAAAAAGTTACATTCTTCAATCAAATAAATTTTAGCACTACTTTTTTCTAATATAGATAATACTTGTTTAGGATCATCTTCTTTAATCTCAATGGCATCTAAACTAAGTCCGGTACGACTAGAAACTTTATTTTTTACTTTTTGGTCTAATTCAGGTTTTAAGATTAAAGTTTCAATACCATTTTCCATATAGTTATGGGCAATTTTAATTAACTCTAAGCTTTTTCCTGAATTCATACACCCGTACTTATATATAATCTTAGTCATTATTTACTCCTTCGTGATTACGACGTTGTTTTTCTAAATGAATTTGTAAGACACTAATATCTGCTGGATTAATCCCTGATATTTGACTAGCAATTCCAATTGTTTGTGGACGTAATTTCTCTAATTTTTCTCGTGCTTCTAATGCTAGACTATCGACCTTACTATAATCAATATCATCAGGAATACGCTGTTTATACAATTTATCTTGGCGTTTAACTTGTTCAATTACTTTATTAATATATCCTTCATATTTAATATCAATATCAACAAGTTCCATTACTTCTTGACTATAATCATTAATATCAAAAATAGCTAATACATCTTTTGTCGTTATATTAGGACGTTTAATAAAATCATAAGCAGGGATTCCATGATTAACCGGTTGCGTATCTAACATGTTAGCTAATTCAACTGTTAAATTTTTTGGAGTTATCATTAAGGTAGTTAATAATTCTTTTAATTTATCAATTTGTTGTTGTTTATCAACAACTTGTTGATAGTGTTCATAAGGAAGCAATCCTGCTTCATATCCTAATCTTGATAAACGAAGATCCGCATTGTCATGACGTAGATATAAACGATATTCACTTCTTGAAGTTAATAATCGATAAGGCTCATTAGTTCCTTTAGTAATAATATCATCAATCATTAATCCAATATAACTATTAGTGCGATTTAAATTAATTGGTTCTTTTCCATCAATACTTAAACAAGCATTTATTCCAGCAACAATTCCTTGTCCTGCTGCTTCCTCATATCCACTTGTTCCATTAATTTGTCCTGCTGTATATAAATTTTTAACTTTTTTAGTCTCTAAACTTGTTGTTAATTGCTCGGGGCGAAGTGCATCATATTCTATAGCATATCCATATTTTTGAATGCGAGCATTACTAAATCCAGGAAGAGAATGGATCATTTCATCTTGAATATAAAAAGGCATACTAGTAGAAAAACCTTGTACATAAATAGTTTCCATATTTCTAGTTTCTGGTTCTAAGAAAAGTTGATGTGAAGTTTTATCAGGAAAACGCACTAACTTATCTTCAATACTTGGACAATATCGTGGTCCTACTCCTTCAATCACTCCAGAATACATTGCTGATTTATCTAAATTATCATAAATAATTTTATGAACTTCTTCATTAGTATGAATTAACCAACAATCAATACTATCTTCTTTAGCTAAATAAGTTGGATTAAAGAAACTAAATTCAAGAGGTTTTTCATCTCCAGGCATCACTTGTGCTTTGGAAAAATCAATTGAGTCGGTATAAACACGAGCTGGCGTTCCGGTTTTTAACCGAAACAATTCAACATTTGCTTGACGCAAGCTATCAGATAATGTTTTAGTAGTTGGGTACCCACTAGGTCCACTACTAGTTTTATCCTGACCATTAATCACATAACTATCCATATAAGTACCAGTTGTAATAATGGTCTTTTTGGCTAAAACTCTATCTCCATTATCTAGTATCACTCCTAAAGCTTTAGTATAATCATCATTAAAGATAATTTCATTAACCATTGCTTTAAGTAGTGATAAATTAGGTGTTTGTTTTAAATAATTAAACATCAATTTAGGGTACTCATCTTTATCGATTTGGGCACGAAGACTATGAACTGCAGGTCCTTTAGAGCTATTTAACATTTTAATTTGAATCTTGGCTTGATCTGCAATAATACCCATTATTCCCCCTAAGGCATCAACCTCACGGACAACGACACCTTTGGCAGGACCCCCAATTGATGGATTACATGGAGCCATTGCAATATTATCAAAACTAGAAGTAATTAAACATGTTTGTTTACCCATTTTCGCACTAGCATGCGCAGCTTCACAACCAGCATGTCCAGCACCGACTACGATAACATCAAATTGTAGTTCCATGCAATTCCTTTCTTCTTTAATTAATTACCCTCCGTAACCCTCCGCTGTACAATTTTTCAGCGTAATTAATCAAAGATACTTAAAACAATGGAAAAAACCAATTCATAGGAATTGGTTTTTTAACCTAATTGTTATCTATTATTGATTGTCGTTTAATGTATGATTACGTAACTCATTTAATTGTTCATTAATCATATCTTTTTGTTCGTAGTAGAAGTCTTCTCCACGTTCTTTTAATTCGTGAGCTTTTTCCATACCTTTGTAGTAAGCATCAGTAGAGAAATCTAAAATATCTTCACGTAATTCTTCACCAGTTTTTGGTGTAGTTAAAGCTACAGCAACTCCAGTAACTACTGCACCAACAGTAGCTCCGATTAAGAAATCTTTAACACTTTTCATGTTTCCTCCTTTATTTACTATATTATACCACTTTTAAAAAATTGGTTGGGGTAATAAAAAATAAAAAACTAGTAAAAATACTAGTTTTTTGATACTTTATTGTAAGTTAGCTAAATTAGTATTGATTGTTTCAATAATCTTATCTTTTCCAAAAATTAATACAATTTGTGGCAATTCAGGACCATGCATTTTACCACTAATTCCTATACGAATTGGCATATATAACATTTTTCCTTTATTACCAGTATCTGCTTGCACTTCTTTAATTAACGCTTTAACATCTTCTTCAGCATTAATGTTAGTTGTACTCAATTTATTTCTAAAACATTCAATTACTGACGTTAAATCATTTTCTTTAACAAATTCTATGGCTTCTTGTTCTAAATTAACATCTAAGAATTCATTAACTAAATCTGTAATTTGTGCTCCATAACTGATTTGGTCTTTAAATAATAAACAAATTTGGTTAACTGTTGTTTGATCAAAATTATTAATTACATCTTGATCAACAAAAGGGAATACTAATGATAAATAAGCTTCATCACTTAATTGATTGATATATTGATTATTAATCCATGATAATTTATTAACATCAAATTTAGCACTTGATTTTGATAAACGTTTTTCATCAAATATATCAATTAATTCAGTTTGACTATAGATCTCTTCTTCACCAACTGGTGACCAACCTAATAATGTAATAAAGTTAAACATTGCTTCTGGTAAATAACCTAGTTTTTTATAATCTTCAATAAATTGAATAATTGAAGTATCACGTTTAGATAACTTTTTACCTTCTTCATTAACAATTAATGACATATGACCAAATTCTGGAACTTCAAATCCTAATGCTTGATAAATCATAATTTGTTTTGGAGTATTTGAAATGTGGTCTTCTCCACGTAAGATATGACTAATTTCCATTAAGTGATCATCTAAAACTACTACAAAGTTATATGTTGGAATACCATCACGTTTAACAATGTTAAAATCACCACTAACATCATTAGAATTAAAACTAATTGGCCCTTTTACCATATCGTTCCAATTAATTTCTTGATTTTCTGGAACTTTAAATCTAATAGTATATTCTTCACCATTAGTTAATTTTTCTTGAATTTGTTCTTCAGTTAGATGACGGCATTTTCCTGAATACTTAGGAATTTCACCATTAGCTTTTTGTTGTTCTGCTTCTTGATCTAATTCTTCTGATGTACAAAAACAACGATAAGCCAATCCTTTTTCTAGTAATTCGTCAATAAATGGTTGATAAATTCCTGCTTCAGTTCGAGCTAATTGATTATATGGTGCATGAGGACCTCCTACATCAACACTTTCATCCCATTTAATCCCTAACCAAGCTAGGTTTTCTAATTGTGATTTAACTCCGTCCTCAACATTACGAGTAGTATCAGTATCTTCGATACGAACAATTAAATCACCATTATTATGTTTTGCATATAAGTAATTAAATAATGCAGTACGTGCATTTCCAATATGTAAGTATCCTGTTGGACTTGGTGCATATCTTACTCTAACTTTTTTCATTATACTCCTTAATTTAGTTATATTCTTTTTTATTATACCATTTTATATAATTGCAATTAGAATATTAATAATTAAAAAAGACCCCAAAGGGATCTTTTCTTAGTATTATTAGTTTAATAAATCTTTGAATACTTTTGAAGGTTTAAATTTAACACTTTTTGAAGCTTTAATTTTAATTTTTTCTTTAGTTGCAGGATTAATTCCGTTACGTGCAGCATTTTTTTTAGGTGCAAAACTTCCGAATCCTGGTAATTTAACTTCTTTTCCTTTTTTAACTTGTTTTTTGATTGTGTCACAAGTTACACTAATCATTTCTTCACATTTAGATTTTGGTAAATCTAATTCTTTTGCTAATACTTCAACTAATTCTTTTTTATTCATTTTTCCTCCTACTATTAATACACTTGTATTATAACAAAAAAATCATTAATTGTAATTTTTTTCATTAAAAAAATACCTATTTTTAGGCATTTTCTAACCTATCAATTTTTTACAAAAATTGATGGCGTAACTTTAGTATGAACATTATCATGTTTAACTGCTTCAATGATAACTCGCTTAGCATCTTGCTCATCAGTATAAATAAATTGCATCTTAGCAATACTAAAGTTATACTTATATAATATTTTAATAATCTCATCTAAACGGTCAGTAATATGAATAAAAATAAATTTACCTTTATTTGATAATAGAGTTCTCGTTTTACTAACTATCGTTTCAAAATTAATTAATATTTCATGACGAGCAATACTACTTGATTGTTTATTACTAACTCGAGCATCTTCATTATACCTAAAGTATGGTGGGTTACAAATAATTAAATCCCAACTATTTGCTGGTAATATTTCTTCAATTCGATTAATATCACCAACTATCGGATAAATATTATGTAAATTGTTTTCCAGACAACTTTGTTTAAATAACTCAATGTTGTCAGGTTGAATATCAATGCCAACAATTGGAACAGTTTCTTCATTAAGCATTAAGCTAATTGGTCCATTTCCGCAACAAAGGTCTAAGATAGCATTACACTTTTTATTAATACTAATAAAATTAGCTAGTAATAGACTATCTTGAGTATAGTTGTTTTGGTCTGGTAATTGATAAATAATTTTATTGTTTGGTAATGTATCTTTAATCATCTTCTTCCTAACGCATGTTTAGTAACAAATCACAAAACATGCTATCAATTAATAAGCTTAAATCTAAACTCATCGCATTTTTAGCTTCATATTGTTGAATAATCTTAAATAATTCAAAACGCTTATTATTAAATAATGCGTTTAGTATTATTGTCTGGATAATTTCAACATCAACTAATTGGGGTTTTTGAATTTTTGTTCTACAAATAATGTAAGCTTCTTCAAAACGTAATTGCTGACAATATTTATAAATATTTTTATAAATTAAACTAATATCATCATTATTAACTAACCAATAATATAAATTAGGACTAAATATTTGTAAAAATTCATCATCTGTGTTGATCTTATCTTCCAGATGATAAATAACTAATCGGGATTTAATTGTATCTAGGACTTTATCTTCATGTTCAAAAATTATAATTTGCACCTGATCTTTATTATCTTCGATTGTTTTTAATAATTTATTCTGATTCTTTAAACTGATAATATCAAATTGATAAATAATTCCCACCATCACTAAATTATCCACAACAGGATTATTTATTTTTTCAATATAATCGTTAATATCTTCACTAGTAATTTTTTCTTGCTTTAATTCATACTTTAAGAGATGATTATTATCAACAAAGTTATTAATAATCATCTCAATGGTTTCATCTAAATGGGGATGATTAATACTTGCTTTGATTCCGATTGTAACACCCACTTTTACTCCTTTAATTTACTGTACCAAACACACTTTATTTGGTACAGTAAATTATAATTTGACTAATTTTAACTCAATCATGTTTAACACATGAATCAATAACCTTAATTGCTTCTTCTAATATTTGTTCTGGAGTTTGACTAGCATCTATTACATAGACATTATCTTTTTTAAGTAATGTCTCATCAAATCCATGTTTGACTTTTTGATGAAAACTTAGCGCTTCTTGATCTAAGCGATTGTTTTCATCACTACGTTGTTCTTGAATCCGTTTGATTCCTAGTTGTGGATCTAATTGTAAATAAAAAATAATGTCAGGTTTAATACTTTCTAATATCCAATTGTTAATATTTATTACATCTTCTACTTGTAACCCTCGTCCATATCCTTGATAGCTAATACTACTATCAACAAAACGATCACATAAAATCATTTTGTTGGTAGCTAAAGCAGGTTTAATTGTTTGTAAGATATGTTCATGACGACTAGCTGCAAATAATAAGCATTCTGTTTTTGCATCCATATCATAATTAATAATTACATCTCTTATTTTTTCACTAACTTCACAACCTCCTGGTTCTCGAGTTAGTAATACATCATAGTGATCACTATAATAATTATAAAGGTTTTTAATTAAGGTTGTTTTCCCACAACCTTCTCCACCTTCAAAAGTAATAAATAAACCCTTATTCATCATAACCTTCCATTAATTGATCTACATTAATATTATATGCACTTAATAGATCATTTAAATATTGTTTTTTCGCAATTAAGTGCATTTGTTTTTCATATTGATATAATTGATTTTCAATTGTTTTTAAATTATTAAAAATTGCATTTTTACTAACATGATAAATTTCTGCAATCTCATTAATTGAATAATCTTCATAATAATATAATTCATAAATATTTTGTTTATCTTCCTTTAATAATGGATGATAAACAAAATAATATTGATCTAGTTCTTCATTTTTATCAATTTTATTCATTATAATCGCCTTTAAATAACATTGTTAGATAATCATGATAATTAAATTCTTCAATCGCTTCTACGTTTTCTCCACTAGTAATAAAGTAAATTGGAATTTTTAATTCATAAGCGATATTGATAATTAATCCTACTTTAAAGTTAGTATCAATTTTAGTAACAATAATACCATCTAGGTGTGTTAATTTATCAAATTCAAATGCTTGTTCTAATGTATTTTTACCACTAGTTCCATCTAAGACTAAGATATTTTTCTTTTGATATTCTCGATTAACATTTTTATCAATAACTTGATCGATTTTTTTTAACTCTTCCATTAATCCTGTTTGATTATGTAATCGTCCTGCTGTATCACAGATTAGTAAATCAACGTCTTGGTGTTGATTTACATAATCAATGGCATTATAAACAACAGCACTAGGAGCATGACCTTGATGAGTTTTAACTATTTCAACATCTAGTGTATTAGCCCAACGTGCAAGTTGTTCAATTGCTCCAGCTCTAAATGTATCCGCTGCTGCTAATAAGACATGATATTTATCTTTATACATATTAGTTAATTTAGAAATAGTTGTAGTTTTTCCTACCCCATTTACTCCCATTACTAATAATATATTTAATTTATCATCACTTAAAACTAAACTTTCTTCTTTAAATTGAATAATGTCATTAATAATTTCAAAGAATACATCTTGGAAAGTTTGTTGATCAATACGTTGATTATAGATTTTATTTTCCATTTGTTGCGTAATTAATATTGCCACATTAGGTAAAATATCTAATTCAATTAATTTTTCTTCTAAATCATCAAAGAATTCATCATCAAAGAATTCTTTATCAATAAACAAAGAATTAAATGAATGAAGAAAGTTGTTATTAACAACTTTCATATTAAAGAAAAATTCATCTTTTAAACCTTTTAAGGTTTCTTTAAAGCTCCCAAACATAATCCTCCTAGTCAGTTAAATTAACGCCTTCAGATAATGATGTTTTAAATACTGAACTAATTCCTTTTTCCACCATCGTTATTCCATATAAACTATCACAGGCTTCCATTGTACCTTGACGGTGGGTAATTACTAAGAATTGTGTACGTTCACTAAATACTTTAATATAGTTAGCATAACGTTTAACATTTACTTCATCTAGTGCTGCTTCTACCTCATCTAGAATCGTAAATGGTACTTTCTTAATACGTAAAATTGCAAACAATAAAGAAATAGCAGTTAAAGCTTTTTCTCCCCCACTTAAAAGGGAAATAGTTTGTAATTTTTTACCTGGTGGTTGAGCAACAATCTCAACCCCTGTTGTTAATAAATCACTAGGATCAGTTAATACTAGATCCGCTTGTCCTCCACCAAATAATTCTGAGAAGATATACTTAAATTCTGTACGTAATTTTTTATAAGCTTCATCAAACTGTTCAATTACTACAGTATCTAATTTATCCATAATATTAGTTAATTTTTCCATTGCAACTAACAAGTCTTCTTTTTGACTACTCATGAAATCATAACGCTCTTTGATTTCTTCGTATTCAGAAATGGCATCAGGATTAATTACCCCTAATGATTTAATACGACGTTTAGCATCAACTACTTCTTGTTTATATGCTTCGATATTAATATTTTTATCACTTAATTCATAAGCTCGTTCATAACTTAATTGATATTCTTCACTTAATGTATCCATTAGTTGCGATAATTCTACTTCTAGACGTGATAATTTAACATTGTTTTCATTTAAATCTTTCGTTAAGATTTTAATTTCTTCATTATCATTTTTGTTTTTAGTTATAATATCACTACGTTCTTCATTACAATTATCTAATTGTGTTTCATATTCAATTTTTTGATTATGTAATTTCATGTATTGATTACGTAATGTTTCTAATTCTTCATCAATTCCAGAAGTTTCTGTATCAACCTCAACATCTAGATCCTGAAGTTCATATTTACTAACTTGGATTTGTTCTTCTAAACTACGAACTTGTTCTTTCAAATAATTTACTTTTAAGCGTAATTGGTGTGCTTGTTCTTCTTTTAGTTTTAAATCTTTATTATATGTTTCAATTTTACTTTCGGCTTTTTCAATATTTACTTCTAGTTCTTTTATTTGTTGGTTAATTAATAATGGGTTTACTTGTTTAAATTTACCCCCACTAATTGTTCCATTATTAGCAAATACATCACCTTGTAAGCTGACAATACGACAGCGTTTATTAGTTTTTTCAAAACATTTTTGTGCACTATCAATATCAGCAAATACTAATGTGGTACTTAAAATACTTTTAAATAAATCTTGGTATTGGTTGTTAGTTGTGATTAAATCACTCGCAACACCAACAAAACCATTCATACTTTGTGCTTGATTAATTATGTTTTGATCTAATGCTCTTACGCTTACATCTGGAAGAGAAACAAATGTCGCACGTCCATATTGATTATCACGTAAATATTTAATGGCTAATTTAACATCATCCATATTGTTCATAATAACGTCATTTAAACGACCACCAATACATACATTAATTGCTTCTGCATATTTTGCTTCTACCTCAAATAATTCTTTTAAAATATGCACATTTTTGAATTTATTTGAATTAATTAACTGTTTAATACTAAAAGGATATTGATTACGTTTATTAGCTTCTTTGATATCGTTTAAGTGACTTTGCATGTCATATTTATCATTACGAGTAGAAATTAGATTTTGATTAATTTGGCTTAATTCATTTTCAATTGTGTTTAATTCATGTTGGTTAGTATTTAAATCAGTATTGATTTTTTGAACTTGTTCTTGATTGTTAATAATAGTTGTTTTTAAAGTATTAATAGTTTGACTTACGTCACTATTATTTAACATTTTTTGACGTTCATTGATCATTTTTAAATTACTTTGTAATCCATATATTTTTTCTTGAACTTGATTCATTTGAATGTTAGCTTCATTGACACTTTCTTTAATACGGCGTTCTTGATCTTGAATTTCGATTAAAGAAGCATCACTAATACTAATTTCATTATTTAATGTAATAATTTTTTGATTTAAATCATCATTGATTTTTTTGTAAGCTTGATAATCATCTTTAATATCATAAATACGATTAGCTAAATAAGATACTTCATATTGTTCTAATTTTTCTTTTAACGTTTGATATTCTTTGGCTTTTTCACTTTGTTTTGCTAGTGGTCCTAAACGTCCATCCATTTCATTTAAGATAATATCTACTTGTTTTAAGTTATCATTAGTACGTTCTAATTTACGTAAAGCTGCCTCTTTACGTATTTTATATTTTAATACTCCTGAGATGTCCTCAATTACTTGACGACGGGCTTCTGGTTTTGAAACGATAATTTCTTCGATTTTACCTTGAGAAATAATTGAGAAACTATTTTTACCAATCCCTGAATCCATAAACAAATCAACAATGTCTTTCATTCGACATTCAACATTGTTGATTAAATATTCACTATCACCGCTTCGGTATAAACGACGAGTAACACTAATTTCATTATATTCTAAATCAACGTGTTGATCGGTATTATCTAATACTAAAGTAATTTCAGCAAAGTTGGCCTGTTTTCTATTTTGCGTACCACCAAAGATAACATCAGTACTACTTTTACCACGAAGTGATTTTGAACTTTGTTCACCAAATACCCAACGAATGGCATCAATAATATTACTTTTACCACTACCATTAGGTCCTACTATACCAATAAAATTATCGTCGAATTTAATACTTGTTTTATTGGCAAATGATTTAAATCCATTTAAACGTAATTCATTAATTCTCATAATATCCTTATTTTCTTAAATTATTTTGTCTTACTACTTTATCGATGTATTCTATACTATCCACTTCATTTTGTTGGCTGATTCGAATTCCTTCTTCAATTGTATCTAAACTAATATCAAGATCAATCCATTCATCGATTATTAATATTTCTTTTTTATTTAATTGACGTTTTAATTGGGCTTCAATACGTTTAGTATATGTTTCGATTAAGTCTTTATTGCTAATTGGTTTATTACTGATTTTTTCTAGTTTTTGGTAAATCGAATTAATATCTAGTACTAATTCTCCATTTAAATCGTGAGTATCTAAAATGTCACTACTTAATAACTCGCCTACAGCATCACGACTTAAAATATCACTATTAGCTAGTTTTGCCACACTAATCATATCTTGGTTAAGCCCTAAGATTTTTATAATTGAAACTAAATTATTAGTTGATATCTTCATATCCTCATAATTATCAATTAATAATTTAGGTACATTAATAACTCGATATTTATTTATTTCTTTCATAATAACTCCAAGTCACTTTTAGTTGTTACTTTTAAATTACGATAATCTCCTTCAATTATTTTTGGTGTTTTACCAATCTGTAACATTAATCCTACTTCATCAGTATCGGTATAACCCATACTATATGCTTTTAACAAGTCTTCTTTATTAAAGATTTGGGGTGTTTGCATATTATACAAATGACTGCGATCAACGGCTTTTGTCACACATCCATCATTTACTTCACGAATCGAATCAATAACTTTTACCCCACAAACATAACCACCATCATGATTAGTTGTAACTGCTTCTAAGCAGTTTTTAATTAATTCATCACTGATATTACATCTAGCTCCATCATGAATAAAAATTATATCATTACTACAAGCTTCAACACCATACTTAACACTTTCCCAACGTTCTTTACCACCACTGACTAATTTTATTTTTGGATGATCAAACATGGTATTAAACGTAGTTAGATCATCAGGGTGAATCGTAATAATAATTTCACTAAACTGATCAAAATGTAAAAACTTATTAACAGTCCGTTGAATGATCGTTTCATTATCATTTAAACTATATAATAGTTTATTATAACTAAGTCCCATCCGACTACCACGTCCAGCTGCAAGAATAATTACACTATACATGACTATACTCCTAAATAATCTTTTAATTTACTTAAAGCAATTGCACGATGCGATATGTTATTTTTTTCTTCTTCACTTAATTGGGCGACTGTTGTTTTTTCATTAATTAAGAATAACGGATCATAACCAAAACCACTTTCACCATTTAAACTAGTAGCTATCGTTCCTGCTAATTCGCCTCGAAAAAAGATTGGTTCTTGATCAGGTTTAATCAAACATAGAACACAAACAAACCAAGCCTCACGGTTACTAACACCTTCCATGTTCTTTAATAATAATTGATTATTATCTAAATCATTTCCAGTTTTAGCATAACGTTTCGAATAAACACCTGGTTGCATATTTAATGCTTTTACACATATCCCTGAATCATCACTTATAATTGTAGCTTCAGGAAAAGCATTAGCAATTACTTGTGCTTTAATTAAACTATTTTGTTCAAAAGTAGTTCCATATTCTTCTATCTCTTGATTAAAACCTACTTCATCTAAACTATATATATCATCAATATTTAAAATAGTTTTAAGTTCATTAACTTTATGTTGGTTATTCGTAGCTAAGATATACATATTCCTCTATTCTAATTGATCTCCGACTTGTAATTTTGCTCCATTTAAAAATTGTTTAACACTCATTGGTTTTTTTCCAGCCGGTTGAATTTCTTTTACAACAATATTACCATCAACACAACCTAACCAAATACTATCATTAGTAATATAACTAATCGAATTAACAATACTTGATTCTTGATTATAACTACATGCTAAAATTTTATAACGCACATTATCAACCATAAAATAACAACTAGGTTCATTTAATAAACTACGAATTTGATTATAAGTTGTGCTTACATCTTTATTACCTGTAATATGTTCATCTTCTTTAGTAATCATGCTAGTAAATGTAACCGCATCTTCATCTTGGATCTCACCACTATTCGGATCATTGATAATTTTTTCTAGCGCATCAGGCAAAAGCTCTATTGCTAATTTATTTAATTTATTAAATAAAGTTGTTGTCGTATCATCTTCCACAATTGGACAAGAGGCTTGAACATAGACTTGACCGGCATCCATTTTTTTGACCATTTCCATGATACTAACACCAGTCTCGTGACATCCATCTTTAATTGCACTTTGGACTGGACTACAACCACGATATTGTGGTAATAGCGAATAATGAACATTTACATTACATACTTTCGCATGGTCTAATAATACTTGCGGAATGATTTGACCATAAGCTACTGTTAGTAAAATATCATAATCAAGATCTAATAATGGTTGGTAGTCAGTTTTAATTGATATTGGTTGATATACTTCTATATTATGTTCTTGAGCTAAGCTTTTAACTTTAGTTGGCGTTAGTACTTTTTTGCGACCTTGTGGTTTATCTGGTTGACTAACACAGGCAACAATCGGATAATTTTCTTTAATTAAATAATCCAAGATTGTTGCACTATGAACGTCAGTTCCCATAAATAAAATAGTTGGTTTCATTATTTAACGACAAAATTAACTAATTTATTCACAACCACAATTTCTTTAATAATGTCTTTACCTTGTAAATGGTCTTTGACATTTTCTTTAGCTAAATTATATAAACTATGTTTATCTAAATCACGTTCAATTTGTAATTTAGCTTTAATTTTACCATTAACTTGGACAATTACTTCAACAGTATTAGCTACTAATTTAGAAGCATCTACTGCTGGCCAAGTTAATTCATTAACACTAAAGTTATTCCCTAACACTTCTAAGTTTAATTCTTCGGCAACGTGAGGAATAAATGGCGAGATAATAACAATAAAGCGTTCCATTTGACTTTTTGTCAATTGTTGTTTTTGGTAAACTTCGTTTACAAAAATCATCAATTGACTAATAGCTGTATTAAACGAAAGGTTTTCAATATCTTTTTCAACTTTATCAATCGTTTGATTAAGTAACACTTCTAACTCTTCTTGATTATCTACTACTTCAACACTATCAAACATACGCCAAACTCGGTCAATGAATTTTTTAGCTCCATTTAATCCTTTTTCTGTCCAACCGACACTAGCATCAAGTGGCCCCATAAACATTTCATATAAACGAAGTGCATCAGCACCATGTGATTTAACTATATCATCTGGGTTAACGACATTTCCTTTCGATTTAGACATTTTTTGATTATCTTCTCCAAGGATCATTCCTTGATTAAATAATCGCATAAATGGTTCATCTACTGGCACAACTCCGATGTCATATAAGAATTTAAACCAGAAACGAGCATATAATAAGTGTAATACAGCATGCTCAGCACCACCAATATATAAATCAACTGGTAACCATTTTTTTGCAATTTGAGGATCAACTAATTGTTGATCATTATGTGGATCTAAATAACGAACATAGTACCAACAACTACCTGCCCATTGCGGCATTGTATTTGTTTCGCGAGTATAATGTTTGCCATCGATTTCCACATTTAACCAGTCTGTGGCATTAACTAATGGACTTTGACCATCTTCTCCAGGTAAGAATTGGTCTAAGTGCGGTAATTTAACTGGCAAATCTTCTTCATCTACTAGATGAATATTACCTTCATCATCATATAAAACTGGGAAAGGTTCTCCCCAATAACGTTGGCGTGAGAAAATCCAATCACGTAATTTAAATGTTACTTCTTCATGTCCACAACCATATTGTTCTAACATACTAATTACTTGTTTATTGGCTTCAACTGGTGTTAACCCATTCAAATTATCAGAATTAATTAATACTTCTTCATCACTAACAATGGCTTGAGCAGAATCTCCATTTTGGATTTGTTTAAATGCTAAATCATATTTTTTAGCAAAATCAAAATCACGTTGATCATGACTAGGAGCACACATAACAGCTGCTGTTCCAAAAGTAGGTAGGACATAATCACCAATATAAATAGGCAATAATTCACCACTAAAAGGATGTTTTACATAACTTCCTGTAAAGATACCTAGTTTCTCAGTATTTAATTCACTACGTTGCAAGTCACTTTGATTAACTGTCTTTTGGATAAATGCTTCAACCTGTTCTTGATTGTCTTTAGTAACTAATTTATTTACTAATGGGTGTTCACAAGCAATCACAATAGCACTTACTCCATAAATTGTATATGGCTTTGTAGTAAAGACCGAAATTATATCTTCTTGATTATCGATACTAAAATCAATGATCGCTCCACTACTTTTACCAATCCAATTTCGTTGCATATCTTTTAGTGATTCTGGCCAATCAAGTTTATCTAAATCTTTTAGTAAACGATCAGCATATTTTGTAATTTTTAATACCCATTGACGCATTGGTTTACGCTCAACTTGGTGACCTCGTTCACATAACCCATCACTAACTTCTTCATTTGCTAATACAGCTTTACATTCTGGACAGAAATTAACTGGCACTTCTTTAACTTCAGCTAATCCATGTTTATATAATTGAATAAAAATCCATTGTGACCATTTATAATATTCAGGTTCTGTAGTATTAACTTCACGATCCCAATCATAACTAAAACCTAAAGATTGAATTTGTTTTCTAAAAGTATCAATATTTTTATTAGTGAATTCTCCAGGGTGATTATTAGTTTTTTGAGCATATTGTTCAGCAGGTAGGCCAAATGCATCCCATCCCATTGGGTGCATTACACTAAAACCTTTAAGTCGTTTATAACGACTCATAATATCTGTTGCTGTATATCCTTTAGGGTGACCTACGTGAAGTCCACTTCCTGATGGATAAGGAAACATATCAAGACAATAATATTTAGGTTTATCACTATTAATATCAGTTT
>UWSE01000005.1 GCA_900551955.1 uncultured Mollicutes bacterium
CCACCCAAAAATAACTAATAAATCATTTTCACTACTACCTAAGTTAGCTACCAAGGCTGCCGCTTGATCTGCTTTTTTGATTTTTACACTTTGACGCGGTGCACTAATCCCAATAATTGCATATTCAGCTTGATCAATTGCATCACCTTCAAAAACATATGAATGAATTGCATTATTAACCGCATCAATTATATTATTTTCACCACGACCAGTTCCAATAGACATTAATGCCGAACCTTTTTCTCTAAACACAGTACAAATATCAGCATAGTCTAAATTAATAAATCCAGGGCGAGTCGCAATTTCATAGACCCCTTTGATGCCATCAATTAAAGCCTTATCTACATCATCATTGGCTTGTTTTAAAGTTGATCCTGATTTACTAGCAGCCATTGCTGCAGTATCCACTAAAATTGTTGAATCAATTTGTTCTGTTACTTGAGTAAAGATTGTGTTTAATTGTTCTGTACTTAACTCATCACGATAAGGAGCAATCGTAAATCCAATTGATAATACTTTTTCTTCTCGCGCAACACGACCAATTTCTAATAGACCAACTTGTCCTGTTCCTCCAGATAAACTACCAACAATAAAGACAATGTGATATCCGGCAATTAATTGTTTAAAACGATCATGTTCTTGACGAAAACTCTCAATTACTTTCGTATTACTGTTCGGATTAGAAGCATTATAACCACTACCATTACCGTGTAACAATTCTGCTCCAACTAATATTTTCTCATCACATTTAATCTGACTTAAACGTCCATCATCTGTATCAACAGCTACTAATTTAACATCATTTAATGTTTGGTCATACATACGATTTACTACATTACAACCGCATCCCCCGACACCAATTACCATTAATTTTAAATCACCAAAATTAACATTTTCACCAAAACTATCGATAAAGTCATCAGTTTCTATATTGATTTCAACCACTCCATGATCTTCATCATCAACAATTGTTACTTCACCTAATTCTTGAGAAAATTGAACTGTATCTAAAGTTTTAAAATCACTAACAGTAGTTTCTATTACATCGCTAGTAACACTTGTAGGTGCTTGGCTAGCCATATCATATAAATCTTGTGTATCTAATTCTTTATCAAAACTAATTGTTTGTGTAGATTCACGCTCAGTATCTAGTTGTCCGACAACTTCATCGACAATTTTATCAACTGCAATCGTTTCTTCTTGACTCTCTGCTATCTGATTTACAGTTGGCTCTAATGAGGGAATACTATTAATCATTGCTTCTAAACTTTCTTTATCTTCATTGATTTGTGTATTGAAATTAACCGTCTCAAATTGATCATCAAAATCGATTTCTTCTAATTCGCCTGTATCATTAGCAGCAATTTGTAATGTTTGGTCAATATCAGATAATTCTTCAGTGTCTAAATTTATATCAAAATTGTTATCAATCATTTCTTCTTTTATTTCTTCATCGAATAAATTAAATGTTTGTTGTTTCATCTTATCTCCCAATTACGGTAAGTGACAATATCTTGCATGACAAGCATCGCTTTTAACTTACTAATTTCTAGAATAGCTAACTGGTCAGGGTTGCAAATTCCCGGTGTGAATGTTTGCTCTGTGACTTTAAATGGAGTTACTTGTAAATCAAGTGTCTGTGTTAATAATTCCGCCAATTCTTGACTATCATATCCATTAATGATTAGTTGAAAGTCATTGATATGGTAGTGACCTTTTCTTAACTCTTTATGAAAATATTCAAAATAGTTAACCAAAACATTTCTAAAGATATTAGTAGCTTCATTATAACTTATTTGATCATTTATCATCAACTCATCACTTTGCTGAGCGAATACAAAGTGTTGTTTTAGAAAAAATACAGCTTGTTGAGCTAAGTCTTTTTCATAACTTTCAGCTAAGTTATCAAATGTATTGTTAAAGAAATTAACTAACCCAATTGCAGTACAAATAGTTTGAATAGAGTGGTCATTATTTACATAGAATTTAGTATCTTTTCTCCCGACTTCAATAATCCCTGCGTTTTGTGGGATACGTAAAAATTTCTTAAAGACATAGTCAGTATCATAAATCGCACGAATATTATATGGACTATCTTTAAAGATAGTTTCAAAAATTTGAGTTAATCCTGTTGAAACATAATGGTGTGAACCAATTACTTTAAAGTTATCAACTACAATTTGGTCCAATGGTTTTTTAATCTCACGCCCACCAACTTGATAACCTTCAGTTAAAAAACCTGTATATGTTTTACCTTCGATCGCACTACTACGACTATAGGCATCTTTGTCAATCTTCTTGAGATCTTCCATATTAATGGCATGTTTGTTGGGAACATTAACAGTAATATTCATCACACGTGCTTCTGCAGTTAATGATCCACGTACACCTTCTTTAGTTCCATCTACTAATACATAAATATTATTTCCGACTTCAGGGAATTTTTGTTTAATAGATGGTAAAACTTGATGAACACGTGATTTAATATTAGCAATTGTCATATCATCTTGAATTGCTAATAAATCCCAAGCACCAATTTGTTTATCATAAACTAAATTTAATTGTTTGTTGGAAACTCCAAACACTAAAATACTCAATTCATAGTTTTGATAACTAAGAACTATTGTCGTTTTCATGATACTCCTATTCTCTTGTATTATACTAAATTTTATGCTAGTTTTCTAGGAATTTTACCGCGCAACTTGTGAAATTTGGCCCATTTGTGACAAATGCGAAATGCCCATGATTTGGGACATGAATTAACTTGGCATTTTGCATTCTTGCTTCCATCTTCATACCATCCATAAGTGGTGTTTGATCATCATCATCACCCCAATATAATAAAACTTCTTGATTTATGTTATCAAGTAATGGTGTTAAATCTTCATTAACTGTATTAATTAAAACTTGTTTCATCATGGGACTAGCTTTACGATAATCAGGACTTCCACTATTAGTAATTAAATCTTTGTGCCATTGACAAAAGATTGGCGTTTTTGTTAGTAATTTCATAAATTTGTAATGATATACACTTAGTTTTTGGCGCCAAGTCTTTTTGGGTTTAATTCCTGCAGCTCCAGTCAAGACCATTTTTTTTACATGGTCTTGATCTTGATTAGCTAGAATAATTGAAATCCGCCCCCCAAATGAGTGCGCAACTAAATTATATTCTTTAATCTCTAATTCTTTAATAAACGCTAAAACACAATTAGCATAATCATAAATTGTGTAAGGAAAATTAGGCTCTTCACTTTTCCCAAATCCTGGTAAATCTAGAGCAAAAATATGATAATTTTTATTTAATTTTTCTATTAAAGGTAAAAAACATTGATAACTTTGTCCCCACCCATGTAACATAATTACAACAGGTTTTTGCTGATTTTGATTATCAAAATAATTTAGGACTACATCATTAATCTTGATTTTATTTTCCATAACTGCTCCCGTGAATAATTTTGATAATACTGCTAATAATTAGTTCAAGCAAACTAATAAATACAATCAAGGCACTAGATGGCAAATCAAATATATAACTAGACATGATCCCACCTTCAAAGCTAATAATTGCCATTACAATTGCCATTAATACAACTTTTTTTAAATTATGACTAAACAAACTTGCACTAACAATTGGTAGTGCTAACATTGTTGCAACCAATAATACTCCGACCACTTTGACAGCTAGTGCAATCATTACACTAATTAAGATTGTCGTAAAGTATTTATAAAATGTGACATTGATGCCTCGTAGTTTAGCACTAACCTCATCAATAAATACTAAAATAATAGTGCGCCATTTTACTAATAGCAAACTAATTACAATAATTGATAAACTAGCAATAATCATTACATCTTGAGCACTAATGCTATTGATATTACCAAATAAAATATTAAATAAATTAGCTCCATAGCTTTTCGCTAAACTTAAAAAGATCATCACTAAACTAATTGCGATTGAGTGAGTAATTAACAAACTAATCTCCTGGTTAGATTTAATTTTATCATTTAAAAATTGAATAAAGATCGCACCAATAATGGTAAAAATAATTATCATCCAGAAATTGTTTACGACTAAGTTACTCACGGTGCTACTAATAAATACCCCAAAACTAGCACCTGTTAAACTAATTTGCCCGATAGTATCAGATAAGAAAATTATTTTTCTCAGATACACAATTACACCTACAATTGGTAAACAAATCCCCAAGATCAAACCAACAATCATGGCAAATTGCATAAAGTTATAACTAAACATACTAACAATATTGGCAGTGTTCATTACAAATCACCTCCAACTTCATCGTATCTAGATTAAAGATTTTATTAACTTCACAACTAATCTCATCTAAGTAGTGACTAATCATAATAATCCCAATCCCAGATTGATGTAACTTACTTAATAATAAAAATAATTGTTGACGTGAATAAAAATCTAAGCCTGTATTTGGTTCATCTAAAATCAAATAATTAAGACCACTACTTAATGTTTTAATAATATTAATCATTTGTCTTTGACCACCAGATAAAGTATTAACATCTTTGTTAAGTAAGTCCGTTATATCTAAACGTTTTACTAATTGATTAAATTCTTGTTTCGTTAAATATAATAATAAATATTCTCTGACACTAATCGGTAAACAAATCGGCTCATGATTAAGTTGTGCGACATAACCAATTTTATGCGCTTTTAATTGACTAGCAACCGGAGTACCATCAACTAAAATACTTCCTTCATAAGGAATTTGTTGTAAAATTGCTTTTAATAGAGTAGTTTTCCCACTACCATTAGGACCGGTAATTACTAAAAAATCATCTTGATTAATATCAAGATTTAAATTAGCAAATATTTGTTGCTGATCATATTTACAACTAAGGTCCTTAATTTGTATCATACTTACCCTTTTATTTAACTTTTTGAAATTGTTCTAAATTACTTGTTAAACCATTTAGATAGCTATCAAAATTCTCTACTTTCAATAACGTGTCTAATGTTGCGATATTAACACCCGTTTCATTTTTAATAGTATCAACGATTTGAATATGACTATTATACTCAAAACAATAAATTGTTGTAATGTCATTAGCTTTAATCATTGTCACTAAATTAGCAATATCTTGACTACTTGGTTCTTGTTCTTCATTTTTACCATAGATGTTTATAACATTAAAATTATAATTTAATTGTAAGTAAGCTAAGCCATCGTGATCGACTATAATTGGTGCTTGATTATTATTATCACTGACAGTTTGATACTGATTAGATAAATCACTAAGTAAGTTATAATTGTTTTGATAATTAATATTTACACCTACATCATTACTAACATTATTATTGATAATGTCCATCACTAACATAGATGCTAGTGGTGATAACCAAAAGTGTGGATCATTAGCATCAAAGTTTTGGTTATCTTTTAGAAAACTACTCATTTCAATAATTTTTAAACTACTAGGAGCATTGGCTTTAATCGTTTTAACAAATGGTTCACTAGCTTCGCCTACACATAGAAAATACTTAGCACGATATACTCGCGCTAATTCTTTTGCACTAGGTTCATAGTGGTGATAATCGCTACCTTGAGGAATAATACTACTTACACTAACTTCCTCATTAACCGTAGCTTTAGCTATTACGCTAAGTGGGTTAGTCGTGGTCATAATATCAACATCTGCTTCATTCTGACATCCACTAGTAATCACCACTATCGCTAACATCATTAAGAAAAACTTTTTCATAATACTCCTTTTTTATACACACAAACGAAGAAGAATATTATTCTCCTTCGCTTAAGGTATAACTGATCAATTGTTCAAGAGTTTGTTCTTGAGCAATAACTTTAATTCGACCTGTTTTATCAATATAAATATTTGTTGGTGTACCGTTCACTTTAAAACGATGTAATAGGTCATTATTTACATCAATGTAGACAGGGAAATCAAAGTTCTGACTTTTGATATATTCTTTGATTTGTTCTATATTAGTGCGATCACTTCTATAAGCAACAAAAATCGGAATAATAATTGTATCTTCATTTTGTGCACTTATTAAATTAGGGAAAGTTTCTCGTTCAGCGATACAATCTGGACACCAATCAGTACCTAAGTTAATATAAATATTTTTCTTACCTTCAACTAAATCATATAACTTAACTTTTTCTCCATTTGGTGTATATAATGTTACATTAGGAATTGTATCTCCTACTCCATATCCTGGACGAACTTTAACATCACTACACCCTTTACCGACTTCACAAATTCCTTGATTACTTTCCCAGAAGTTAGCAATTTTTTTCTTTTCTAAATAATCATAGTATGTTACACCAAAAACAAATACAACAATTAATGCTAGAATTAAATATTTTGATCTCATTTTACTTTACTCCCAAAGTAATATGTTTTTTGTCAACATCAACACCAATAATAACAACATCAATACTATCACCTGGTTGTTTTTGTTGTAAACGTGATTTAGTTTCTTCATCTACCATTCTAAATGGAATTAATCCAGTGATATCATATTGACCTTGTAAGTCAACAAATGCACCAAAATCTACTACATTACGAATAATACCTTTCACTTGATTAGGGCATTTACCTTGTTCAAAATCACTTTTAATTAATATGAAAGGATCTTCTAATAAAGCTTTAACACTACATACTAAAGTATCATCTGTTTTACTAATGACTTGAACTTTAGTATCAGTATTAACGAATTCATTAACATTTTTTTCACTAACATGAACATTATGACTAATTTCTGCAAATGGAACGAAAATACGCACATCTTTAATCGCTTCAATTCCACCTCTATTTAACTCAAAATCACCTAAAGTAATTTCATCTCCAATATTGTATGAACCAATTAGTCCTTGACGATTGGCAAGAACAATGTTTTTACGAGACATTTCTATGTAAGGTGCACCTGTTTTTAAGTTTTTGCTAATACCGACTACTTCAAAATCAAGTGTTTGCCCTACATAACTTTGGAAATCTTTGTAAGGCGGACAATCTATACGATATTGTAATACATTATAAAGAGTACCATCTACATCAATTTGAAAAAATGGTTCTTTATAAGAAACAACATTGGCTTCTAACACTTCACCAACATTAAACTCACGAATTTGTTTTTTCTCCAGTGGACGTTTTTTTGGTGTTGAAGGTTTTTTAGTGTTGATACGACGCGTATTTAAACGTCGAACACTACCAAATAATCCTTCATCAGCTACACGATAAATTTTAACTTCAACTTGATCATTAACGCTAAGTGGGGTGTCTACTTCTTTTTTCGGCACAACCACTTCTTGGGCATTATCAATTGATTCAGCGATATATTCATCACCTTTGTCAGCAAGAATTACAACAGTTGTAACATCTCCACTTCCTAACACATCAATACTCATCCCCCAAGCTTCTAAGGGTTCTTGTTTTTTAGTAACCGTTTTTTTCTCAGTAACTTTTTTGGCAGATTGTTTTTTCTCAACTGTTTTTTTATTAGTTGTGCTCACTTCACTAACATTAGCTTCATTATCATTTTGCTTTTTATCGTTATTTTTTTTCACGAATAAACTCTTAATCGTATCTAACATTAAACTCCTCCCGCTTATAAAAACGGTACAATTTGTTTTTTACGAGACAATACTCCTGGTAAGAATGCCTGATTATCTACTACTTCTGTATTAAATTTTTTAGCAAATTTATCTTCATTACCAACAATGAGCGCGGTACTATCAGCTTTAATAATATCAGTAATTAACAAGATACATTGGCTAAGACCTTCCTCAGCTTTTTTTGCATTCAAAGCAGTAATAATTTCATCTTTATTTTGCAATACTTCATCAACACTTACGGTATTTACTTGACTTACATTAATTTGACCATCTTGCGTGTCAAACGTCTTGCTATCAATACCGATTAACTCACTTGCACTATACATGCTTAAATCTGTTCCGGCTTTTAACATTGCCATTCCATATTCATTAACATCTAATCCAGCAATACTTGCTAATTCTAAACACACTTCTTGATCAACTAGTGTACAAGTAGGTGATTGAAATAGTAATGAATCTGAAACAATCGCACTACATAATAATGTGGCAATTACTTTATTTGGAATAAAACCAGTTGCTTTCATCATATTATAAATGATTGTAGCACTACAACCAAGCGGTTGTAAATTCATCATTAATGGTTGACTTGTGTAAAAGTTGTCAACTCGATGGTGGTCGATAACCTCTAAAATTTGTGCATTTTCAATGTTATCAACACTTTGATTAAATTCATTATGATCAATCATTATTACTGATTGATTATCTTCGATTGAATCAATAATTCTTTGTGGTTGAATACCTAAATAATCAAACACATATTTAGTTTCGTTATTCAATTCTCCTAAACGAACAGCTTCAACATTTTTTTCACCAGATTCGTGTTTATACATTGCATAAGCTAATGATGAACAAATTGTGTCTGTATCGGGGTTTTTATGCCCAAACACTAATACATTTTCCATGGCACTCCTTCTTAGAATCATTATACCATAATTTTTATTATATTTTTAGCTTTTGTAATTTTTAATATACTCGTATACTTCTTCAACACTTAAACCTTGTAAAGGATTATTATCTTCATAATAAGGAACCAAATGAACATGGACATGTTTTATTTCTTGTCCTGCTAATTCGCCATTATTATTGATGATTTTTAATCCATTAAAATTAAATATTGCTTGCATGATTCTAGCTACATGATTTACCTTTTTCATTAAATCAAAATCAAAATCACCTTCATAAATATAACATTGATGTTGTTTTGGCACAACTAATGTGTGTCCCGGATTTTCACTTTTAGGAAATAAATCTAAAAACGCAATCACATCCTCATCTTCATAGATTGGAAAACAATCAATTTCCTGATTAATAATTTTACAAAAAATACAATTGTCCATCTTACTCCTCTCCAAATAATTGCTGTTGGTTTTCTTCTTCTAGATGATCAAAAGCACCAATTAATGTTAATGTTTCCACAGTTTTTTTCTTAATTTTTGTTCTAGCCTTAACATCTTCAACACTACTAAATGGTTTTTCTTCACGGGCATTAACAATTGATTCTGCCTCTTTATCACCTAAACTATCAATACAACAAAATGGCATAATCAACCCATCACCATTTTCATGCATCACAAAGTGATTAGCTTGACTTAATTCTAAACTAACCGGATAAAATTTAAAGCCACGCGCACACATTTCTTGAGCGATATATAACCCTTTAAGCTTTTTATCAATTAATTCATCGCTTAAACCTTCAGACCGTTTTGATACCATTTTTTCTTGACGGTCTTTTTCTAATTGTTTAATTTTTAAGTTAATTTTATCAAACCCTTCCATCATGGCATACATTTCAAACTTATCAATACGTGATGAGAATATCGCACTATAATAAGCTAATGGTTGATATACTTTATACCATCCGATTCTTAGCGCCATTAATACATACGCACTGGCATGCGCTTTAGGGAACATATATTCAATTTTTTGACAAGAATTAATATACCACATAGGGATATCATGCTCTTGCATTAAACTAACTTCTTCTTCAGTTAATCCTTTCCCTTTACGGACATGCTCCATAATATCAAAGGCATCTTTACTAGCTAGTCCGTGTTGAATTAAATACACCATAATATCATCACGACACCCAATTACTTCTGAAATGCTACAAGTTCCTTTGTCAATTAAATCCTCAGCATTTCCAGCCCACACACCAGTTCCGTGTGATAATCCTGATACTTGGACTAAATCAGCATATGTTTTGGGTTTAGCTTTTCGTAATAAATCCATCGCAACTTTCGTTCCAAATTCAGGAAGTCCTAATGATCCTAAATCTTGATCGATTTCGTGAATCAGATTTAAATGTTTGTTAGATGTAAATAAACTTAACACTTTTTCATCTACAAAATTAACACTCACCGGATCAATATCTGTTAAATTCCATAATAAACGTAACATGGTCGGATCATCGTGTCCTAAGATATCTAGTTTTAAAACATTATCATGAATCGCATGGAAATCAAAGTGAGTGGTACGCCATTCACTTTCTTTTTTATCTGCTGGATATTGAATTGGCGTAAAATCATATACTGATAAATCTTGAGGAATTACGATAATTCCTCCCGGGTGTTGTCCTGTACTTTGTCGAGCTCCTTCACAATAAGTACCAAACACATTAGCTAAAGCTGCACTATATGGTTTTTGTGCTAAATTAAAATATGTTTTGACAGAATCTATGGCAGTTTTAGTTGCTAACGTTTTAATTGTTCCTGCTCTAAAGGCATGATTTTCATCAAATAATTCTGGATCATTAAAGGCTTTTTGTCCACGGACAAACTCATGGGCTTTGGCTTGGAAATCTCCAGAGAAGTTAAGATCAATATCAGGAACCTTATCTCCTTCAAACCCTAAGAATGTTTCAAACGGAATATCTTGCCCATCATGTTTCAAACTACATCCACATTTTGGACAAGTTTCATCTTTCGCATCATATCCACTCGCACAACTCCCATCAGTAATAAAACTAAAATAATCGCACTCAGGACAATAATAATGAGGGGCTAATGGATTAACCTCACTGATTCCCATTAAAAATGCCACAATTGAAGACCCAACACTTCCTCGACTACCAACTAAATAACCATTGTCATTTGAGTATTTAACTAACTTATAAGAAATATAATAAATTACACTATAACCATAACCAATAATCGATTTTAATTCTTTTTGGATACGCGCTTCTACTTCATCCGGTAAATGCTTACCATATAATTCATGGGCACGGTTATAAACTAAGTTTGTAACCTTCTCATCAACACCATCTATTGTTGGTGTTGATAACCCTTCAGGAATAATTTGAATATCTTCAATTTGGTTCAATAATTGATTAACATTATCAATTACATAAGTTTTAGCATCATCTAAGAAGGCTAATTCATCTAACATCTCATCTGTTGTTTTATAGTATTGACCCATAATCATCTCATGATTATTTTCATACCATCTAGCAAATTTAGGTTGGGCTTTAATGTATCTTTCTTCTTGACTATAATCTTTATTTTCCGAAAAGAATCCAAAGCTTGAAGCAAAGATCATCTCACGGGTTTGGGCTAAAAATTCTTCTGTAAAATAGACATTACCAGAAACAACAACAGGCACTTGTTGTTGTTGACAAACTTTAATAATATTTTTTAGCATCGTTTTAATTGCTTCTTCATCTTTTAAAGTATGATTTTTGACTAATCCTAAATATTGTGATGGCGGATTAATCATCACATAATCAAATTGGTCTATTAAATTACGTAGTTCTTGTTCACTTTTATTTAAATATGCATCTAAAATACTTCCATCATTAAAAGCACCACCAACATAAATTAAGTGGTCGCGATTAGCCAACACCTCTTCTTCTTTAATACGTGGAGCTAATTTATAATATTTAGTTAAACTATTTGAAACTATTTCATAAAAAGGTGCTAGTCCTTTTTGGTCTTTGACATAAATGATATTTTTAAATCCACGATTATCAAAACTTTGATTAACTTCATTAATTGTTAGTAAATTATCAATCCCTTGTGCTTTTAATTGGATTAACATTTGTTCAAAGATTTTAGATAATTGATCAGCATCGTAATCAGCACGGTGATGCGCTGATTCATCAATCTTAATTCCATATAATTTCGATAACATACTAAGTGAGTGGTATGTACGATCTGGATTTAAGAATCTTGATAATTCTAAAGTATCGATAATTGGTTGATCAAATTTAATCCCTAATTCACGTTCATAGTTACGCGCCATTACTTGACGGTCAAATGTCGCATTATGCGCTACAAGTACACTACCTTCACTCCACTTGCGAAAATCTTGTAGGGCTTGTTTTAAACTAACACCAGTACTTAAATCCTCATCAGTAATACAAGTTAAATTAGAAATAAATTCACTTAGTGGTTCATCAATTTTAATAAATTGTTGGTATGTATCGATAATTTCACCATTTTGATACATCACCGCCCCAATTTCAATCAATTTATTAAAATTGGCACTAAGCCCTGTTGTTTCGGTATCAAAGACACAATATTTTGCGTCATCTAATTTAATATCAATTGGATTTTCTACAATTACCGGTTTACTACAAACATTGGCTTCAACCCCATAGATCATTTGTAATCCATATTGTTTTTTAATCCGATCACCTTGGACAAAAGCATGAAGTACATCATTATCAGTAATTGCTAATGCTTTATGTCCTAGGTGAGATGCTAATTTAGCATAATCATCTAGACTACTAACTCCTGACAATTTTGAATATTTAGTGTGTAATTGCAATTCACTACGTTTGTAAGTAGCTTCATCACTTCGTTTCGTAAAAGGAGCTTGTTTTTCAACTATCTCAAAATAGTTAATTTCACAAACTTTTTCTCCTTTAGCATAACTATCTTCTTTAACATTTCCTTGAACTGTTGCAACCATCCCGTTTTTCACAATCGCTAAATGATTTTTAGAAATAGCTTTGTTACCAAAACAGCTACATTTAATTGCACTTTCACCATCAAATAGATAAAAGCTTAGTAAGTTGTATGGATTTCCACGTTTAGATACTCCGGAACGAAGTTCTGGAGCATAAACTACTCCAGTTAAAGTTGCTTCTACTTCTGGGACAAACTCATCAAGGGCATCTTGAATATCCATTTGTGGATGCTTGGCTAAGCTTCTTCCAAATGAGGTAAATGTTTCATCTTTTTTCGGATTAACAATTTGCGGTTGTGGTTTTTTGCTTAAATCAACTTCTGGTTTAATTAAATTAATTTGCACATTACTTAGTCCCATTAAACCAAAAGCTTTATGCAAATATTTATTAATATTATCAAACATCATTAATGGTGAATCACTTTTGATTTCGATTACTTCGCCATTAATATTTAAAGTTAATTCTTCACTAAACTCTTTTAAACGTAAATCATTTTTAAAACAATATTGTAAGTAATCTATATAGTGACTAGCTTGATAATCACTAACTTTAATTATTTCTGGTTCTTGAAATAAACGTAGTTTTACATCTTTAATATTAAGGTCGTTAATGATCGCTTGATAGATATTCGCATAATCTTTAATAGGCAAAATGCGCTGTGTTTGTAAAAATACATCCACAACGCTATTAAGTTCATCAACCTCAATCCGGCTAATATCCACTTGTTGAGGTTGTTCTAATATTATATTCCAATCATTTAATTGATTTTGGAATTGATTATTCATCTAACTCCTTATTAACATAACTGGTAATTGTTTCATAATCAGTATCTACTTTTGCTTGTTTAACTAACGTTTTAAATAACTCTTCTTCTTTAGCACTTAGTTTAGTATTAACACTAAAGTCTTTTAATAAAATATAAATACTTATTAAACTATGAACACGTACTACTTGATCTTCATCTTGTAATTGCTCAATTAAGTAATCTGTTAATTTTGGATCTAAACGATTAAAATATAAATAACTTTTTAAATCTAATAATAATGTATTTTTATCTCCTAGACGTTTTTTTAATTCATCATAATAGATATCAACACCACTAATTCTAATACTCATGTAAACCTACCACTTCACCATCTAAACTAGTACGACGAGCACCAGTTATTTTTACATCATAGATTTTTCCAACCATTGATTCATCACCTTTAACAATGACTAATTTATTATTTTGTGAATAACCTGATACATATGTTTTATCTTTTTTACTCACACCTTCAATTAGTACTTGTAAAGTTTTACCAATTTGGTCTTCATTAGTTTTTACCATATATTTATCTACTAATTTATTTAATTCAGTTAAACGTTTTTGTTTTTCTTCAATACTTACATCATCTTGCATTTTACTAGCTGGTGTTCCTTCACGAGGCGAGTAGATGAAAGTAAATGCTGAGTCAAATTGACAATATTCATATAAACTTAAAGTGTCTTCAAATTGCTCATATGTTTCATTAGGATAACCAACAATAATATCGGTTGTAATACTAACATTGGGAATGCGTTTTAACTTGTTAAATAAAGTTAAATATTGTTCACGAGTATAATTACGTCCCATGATTTTTAAGATCGCATCATTCCCTGATTGGACAGGTAAATGAATATGAGGAATAATGTTATCATATTCTTTTATTGCTTCGATCATATCATCATCAAAGTCCCAAGGATGAGATGTCATAAAACGAATACGCGGAATACCAATTTTTGCTACATCACGTAGTAAGTCACCCATTTTATAACTTCCATCATCTAAGTCTTTACCATAGGCATTAACGTTTTGTCCAAGTAATGTAACTTCTTGATAACCTTTATCTTTTAAATCTTGAATTTCCGCTAAGACATCTTCTTTAAGACGCGAACGTTCTTTTCCACGTGTATAAGGCACTATACAATAAGTACAGAACTTATCACATCCATAAATAATATTAACCCATGCTTTGTAAGTGTGTTCACGCACTTTAGGAAGTTCTTCAATAATTTCCCCTTCTTGACTCCACACTTCAATAACTTTTTGTTTACCAAAAATCGCATGTTTTAAAATTTCAGGTAAACGATGAATATTGTGTGTTCCAAATACTACATCAATAAATTGATATTTAGTTAAAATTTTTTCCACAACACTTTCTTCTTGACTCATACATCCACACACAGCAAAGATTGTATCAGGATTTTGTTTTTTAAGATAACTTAAACGACCAATTTCTCCAAAGACTTTGTTTTCCGCATTCTCACGAATTGCACAAGTATTAAAAATAAGTAAGTTAGCTTGTTCCATGTCTTCTGTTTGAGTATATCCTAATTCCGTTAAGATTCCACAAATAATCTCAGTATCATGGACATTCATTTGACAACCATATGTACGAATATAGAAGTATGAATGACTAGCTACTTCTTTTATTTTTTGATCATATTCTAAATCAGCATAAACTACTTTAACTTCTTCACGGCTACGTTTTTTACTAGCACGCATATCTGGTTTTTGAAAGTACTTGGCATAATCTGTTGTTGATTTACTCATCTTTATCCTTTACTACAGTTTTCTTTGTATTGGTGATATAACGATTTTCTCGCAATACATTAACAACAATCCCTGTTGGTAAACTTAAATTAGTTTCAACTAATCGTTTAACTTCGTGAGCTAAAGCTTTTAGTTGAGAATCTTTAACTTGGTTAGCTGTTACGATAATTCGTAATTCTTTTCCACCTTTTAAGGCGTATGCTTTATTAACACCCATAACTGTTAGCGCTAATTCTTCTAATGCTTCTACTCGTTGAATAAATGCTTCATAAGTATCACTTCGCGCTCCAACTTGGCTAGCTGAAATACTATCAGCAATAATGGTAATAATTGAATAGACATTATCTACTTCTTCATCACCATGATGTGACATGATGGTATTAATTACTTCTTTTGGCTCATTAGCACGAGTCGCATAAGTAGCTCCCAAGTCAACATGCGATAGACCTAACTCTTCACTATCTACTTTCCCTACATCATGAAGTAAGGCACAGCGCGCTGCAAGTTTTCCATCTAAACCTAATTGATTTGCAATACTTCTGGCAATCTTAGCTACTTCAATGCTATGAGTATAAACATTTTGCCCATAACTGGTACGATAGTACAAACATCCAAGTTTTTCTACTAAGCTAATATGGATATCACTTAGATCAAACATATTAACTGCTTGTTTACCTTTATCTAATATATTGTCATGAATTTCTTCTTCGACTTTTTTAACTGTATCTTCAATTTCCGCTTGATTAATTCTTCCACTACTAATTAATCGTTCTAATGCGTTATAAGCAATAGCACGACGAACAGGATTGAATGATGAAATTAAAAATTGTCCTGGCGTTTCATCAATTAAAATATTGACACCTAATAAATTTTCTAATAAATTAATATTACGTCCATCACGACCAATTAATCTTCCTTTAACACTTTCATCAGGAATTTTAACTACTTTACTAAATCCTTCGGTAACAGTTTCACCAGCTAAATTCTCCATTGCTGATAATAATATATCTGTTGCCATTTCTTTTTTATCTAGTTGTAATTTATTATCAAAATAAGCAATTTCTTTACTTATTTCACTACGTTTTTCTGCTCGAACTTGATCTAGTACGATATTAACTGCTTTATCTTCATCTAAATTAGCAATTTTGTATAAACAACGTTTAGCTTCTTCTTCAAGTTCTTGATGTTGTAGTTTTAAATTATATTGCTGAGCTTGTAATTCTTGTTTTTGATCACTAATCTCAGCTTTGATTTGAGCTAGTTTTGTTTGTTCACCATTAACATATTGATTAAAGGCTTGTTGTTCTTTAATCAATTCTTGTTGACTCACTTCTAATTGACGTTTTTCATTAGTTAATGTTTCACTTTGTCGATTTAATTGTGTAATGAACATATTTTTTTGATTAATTTCTTGTTCAAGTTGTTCATTTTTAATGTTTAATTGATTATTTAAATCAATAGTAGCTTGTTTTTGTTTTTTAACGCTACAGAATTTAACAAATAAAATAATTAGTAGGATTATAATAATTACTAAAACAATTAACAAAATTTCCATATTATCTCCTACGTAATTATTATAACACAATTAAGCTACTGATTCTAAATATTGATTCTCGATCTTAGCAAATAATGCCTCATTTTCACACAATAAATTAATAACATTATCGCGCCCTTGAGCTAGTTTCTCTTCTTCATAATAATACCAAGCTCCAGATTTCTTAATTACTCCATTTTCACTAGCTAAATCGACTAATTCGCCAACTTTTGAGATTCCTGTTCCATAATAGATATCTAAACTTACTACTTTAAATGGTGGAGCTACTTTGTTTTTAACTATTTTAACTTTACTTCTAATTCCAATATTTTCTCCATCTTTTTTAATATATTCACTACGACGAATATCTAAACGTAATGTGGAATAGAATTTTAAGGCTTTCCCTCCACTAGTAGTTTCTGGATTTCCATAAATTACTCCGACTTTTTCACGTAATTGGTTAATAAAAATCACAATTACATTATTTTGATTAATGGCCTTAGCCATTTTTCTAAGTCCTTTGGACATTAATCGGGCTTGAGCACCAATTGTTTGGTCACTCATTTCACCCATCAATTCTACCTCAGGAACAAGAGCTGCGACAGAATCAACAACGATAATATCAATCATACCACTATTAACTAGCTTTTCCACAATTCCTAGCGCTTGTTCTCCACTATCAGGTTGAGATAATAATAAATTATTAACATCAACTCCGATGCCTTGAGCATAGCTTAAATCAATGGCATTTTCGGCATCAATAAAAGCTGCTTGTCCTCCCGCTTTTTGCACTTCGCGCACCGCATGAAGGGCTAAAGTCGTTTTACCACTAGATTCAGGACCATAAATTTCGATAATACGTCCTTTAGGTAAACCTCCAATACCGATTGCTTCATCAAGTAACATACTTCCTGTACTAATAGTATCAATATTAGGTTCGACATCCTCACCTAAACGCATGATAACTTCTTCTCCGTAATCTTTTTCTAAACTTTTAATTAAACTTTTAAATTCTTTTTGCATATTTCTCCTTTACTTCGTTATAACCCTTTTTATTAAAAAAAGATATAATCTTTAATTGATTATATCTTTTACTTAATTAATATTTTATTTAATAATGTTATATTTTTTGCGATATTTTTAATATCTGCTTCACTTGTGGCTTTAATTTTTTTAATTCTTAATTCTTGATCATAATCTTGATTAAATAATACAAAACTTGTAACTTGTCGTAGTTGATAATTAAAGTCATTAGTTAGTTTCACGATTGTATCAATTAGTTGTTGTTTACTACTAGCCAAATCATAATCAATTGTTCCATTGGCTAATTCTTTTAAGATATTAATGATTAAATCTTGAGCTAATGCTACTTTATCTAAATCACAACCTACATAAACACTTAAGTATTTTTGATCAATGATCTGACAATTAACTGAATAACATAAATGGTGTGCTTCTCTTACAATTTTAAATAATAATGAATCAGCACCACTACCAAAAACAGTATTAAATGTTTGTAAGCTAGTAAAATCTATATCTTGGTTAAGTCCAAAGTTCATTATTAAATTTGCTTGATTATTGCTAAGATCTATTTCAACATCTTTAATCTCATCTAGTTTTTGATAACGTTTAACTACCTGTGGGTTATAATTTATGTTATCTAAAACTAGCGGTTGTTCATTATTGTTTAAGCAATCATAACGCCAAGTAAATGGTTTAGCTGCTAAATCAGTAATTAAAGCTTTGATCTCATCAAATTCAAGATTATTAATAACCTCAATTTGCGCTTTTGGTGTTAAACTATTAGTAAATAAACTCGGACGTACTAACGTTTTGACATAACTTTGCGGATTATCAAATAAATTTGTTAATTCGCGAAGACGATTGGCTTTTGCTAAACTAAATGCTTTTTCATCAATACTTAATTGATTAATATATTCATCAATTAACGGCAATAAACTATTTACGTCTATCAGTGAAGGTACATAATTGATTGACCATATTAATGAACTAAATTCTTGACCTTGTTGATATTTAACATCCATGACTAAATCATAGTTCTCTGCTTTTAATTTCGCAAACTCAACTTGATTGTGTTTGCTTGTTTGATTGCTAATCATATCAGCAATGATTTGATAAGCAATCTGCTTATTAGCATCAATATTAGTAATCGTTTTAACTAACCCAATCGTAGTAGTTACACTAAATGGGTTTTTTAATAAGAATTGATTATCAATTTGTTTAATATTCATCATCAACCTCAACTAAAACACGACGTGGTTTAGTTCCTTCATTAGCACTAATAATTCCATTAGCTTCTAACTGATCTAAGATTCTAAGCGCACGGTTATATCCGACTTTATATTGACGTTGGAATAAACTAGCACTCGCTTTTTGTGTTTGAATTACATATTGTTTAATTTCATCATATAAAGGATCTAATTCTTCATCTAATTCAACTACTTCAGCATTAACTAAATCTTGTTGATAATTCGCTTCCACATCGGCAGGATCAACTTGTTGTTTAATAAAGTCAACCACCTTATATATCTCATCATCACTTAAGAATGCACCTTGAATACGTTGTAAGATGGGGCTAGATTGTTCAGATAATAACATATCACCTTTACCTAGTAATTGTTCTGCTCCTGTTTGATCTAAGATAGTACGAGAATCAATTCCACTACTTACAGCAAAAGCAATACGTGATGGAATATTAGCTTTAATTAATCCCGTAATTACATCAGTACTAGGGCGTTGTGTTGCGATAATTAAATGCATCCCTGCAGCACGAGCCATTTGTGCTAAACGAGCAATACTAGTTTCTACCTCTTTACTTGCTACCATCATTAAGTCAGCTAACTCATCAACAATGATTACAATATAAGGTAATTTTAACTCTTCATCTTTAATCTTAGCATTATATCCAGCAATATTACGCGTATTAGTTTCCGAAAATAGTTCATATCGATGTTCCATTTCTTTTACCATTTTTTGTAAAACAACACTTGCTTTTTTCGCTTCAGTTACAACAGGTGCTAATAAATGAGGAATACCATTATATGGTGTTAACTCTACCTTTTTCGGATCAATCATTACTAATTTAACTTCATTTGGTAGTGCTTTGGTTAAGATTGATACAATAATTGAGTTAACACACACACTCTTACCACTTCCGGTACTACCAGCAATTAGTAAGTGTGGTGTTTTGTCAATCTCACAAAACATTGCATCCCCATAAATATCTTTACCTAAACCAATTTGTAATTTTTTATCTGCTTCATTATTTTTACTAGCTAATACTTCTCGTAAACCAACCATCATATTAGTATCATTAGGAATCTCAATCCCAATTGCACTTTTACCAGGAATTGGTGCTTCAATACGGACGTTTTTAGCAGCTAGGGCAAATGCTAAGTCATTATGTAAGTTATTAAAACGACTTACTTTTACTCCAGTTTCTGGAATTAATTCATATTTAGTAACACTAGGACCAACATTAATTTTACTAATTTTGGCTTTTAAATTAAAAGTATCTAATGTTTGCAATAAGACTTTAGCTTTATCTTTAGCAGTTTGTTCTAATTTACTAAAACCTTCATTATTCGAACTGTAGTCATTTAATAGACTAAGTGATGGAATAACGTATTTACCAACTTTTTTCGTTTTGATTTCTTGTTGTTCAAGCTTTTGCGGCATCACGCTAACTTGTGCATCAATATCATCACTACTTGTAAGTGGTTCTAATTCAATTTCTTCTAATTGATCTACAGTATCAAAATTTTGTTCATTAATATTTTTAATTGGTGTTATTTCTAATTGGTCAATTGTCTCATCACTAATAACTTCACTGATTTCAATTGAATCATCAATTTTTGTTTCTGCTTGGGTTTCTAAGTCTTTTGCTAAAGCTTCCAGTTTTTGTTCTTGTTTAATTTTTTGTTGTTCTTCTTTTTTCGCTTTGCGATCTTGTTTGCGACTTTCGTGTTGTAATTGATATGCTTTAAGATGTTGTTTAAAGTTATCGATATCAATTAATAAGAATAAAATAACTAAAATTAATATAGTGATTACGACAAATATTCCCACATTACCAATTAAGAAGATGATTGGTTTTACTAAGATAAATCCAAGGATCCCCGGACCATATACATCCCCATTTTCTAAGCTTTGGAAATAGTTCATAAACGGTAATAAATCTTGATTAATTAATGAAAAACCAATAATACTTGTAATTAATAAGAAAGTAATGTAAACTAAATTAAATGCTAAGTATTTTTTATCTGTAAAGAACTCTTTAATCTTACTACTACCAATCATTAAACTTAAGATTAGTAAATAAATACATCCTATAATTAAATAACGTCCAAAGATAATTTCATACATTTTATGGAGTGTTTGACCAATAATCCCTTGATTCATCACGGCAAACACACTAAGTAGGGCAATAATAATTGCTACTACATAATGGATAAAACCTAAATTAGTACTACTTTTATTGTTACGACGTTTTTTCTTCGTAGATTTGTTACTCATATTATCCTTTAATTCGTTCTTTGTTAATTTCTACTTTTGAAACTAAGATTAATGGTTTTTTACCAATTAAATCTAACATTACTCTAGATAATTTGTTTCTAATTTTGGCAATTAATTCGTTTTTATCTAAACCTTTATCAGCATAACTATAAATGATTTTTTTAATTAAATTAATTACATCTTCATCATCATTAAAGTTAATTAAACCACCAGAGATAATAGTTGGTTCTTGACAGAACTCATTTTCTCCTTTATAGTAAATTAATTCAACTACTACATAACCATTATCCGCTAGAATTTCTCTTTCTACCATTAATTTATGGTTAATATCTTCTTCTTCAGAACTAATTAATTGTGGTTCTAAATAAATATCATTTTCCACTAAACAATAATCATCATAAATGGCTAAGATTTCTCCAGCTCGGATAATACAACAATCAGCACTATCACGGTCAATATCTTTCATCATATTTTTAACCGCTTTTAACTTACGATATTCACCTTTGATGGGAATTACAAATTTTGGATCAAATAAATTAATTAATAATTTAATATCTTCTTGATGGGCATGACTTGGTGCATTTAAGTTTTGTTGTTTAATGCGACAATTAGTTCTAGCGATTTGATCAAGAGCTGCTTGTGCATAACTTTCAATTTCATCATAAGCCTTACAAGCAATTAACACTGTATCTTGATCATTAATTTGTAATAATCCATGATTATGATTAGCCATTTTAACTAATTCAATAAATGGTTCTGAATATAATCCTGATACAACCACAATTAAGTCTTTGGGATCAATATTGTCCATATCTCCAACGCGGGCAAAAATATCATGTTGGTGAACTAAGTATCCTTCTTCACGCGCGATATTTACATATTTTAATAAATCACGACCAATAATAACTATTTTTTTATGATACTTTTCAGCTGCACGAATAATTGTTGTCATCCCTGCTAAGTTAGAAGAATAAAGACCGATAATTAATCTACCTTTAGCTTCTTCAATAATACGTTCAAAACTACGTACATATTCTTTATTCGCTGTTGCAATTCCTGTTTTATCCGCACTAATACTTTCTGTTAATAAAACTTCAATATCATGTTTGTTAGCTAAACTAACAATTTGGTTAACATCACTTCTGGCAAATTTAGTTTTACTTTGATCAAAGTTATAATCTGTTGCATAAACAACACTCTTATTATTACTATCAGTAATAACATATCCAAAGTTACCAAAGATGGCATGTGATAATCCAAAACATTCAATTGTTAATTTACCAACATGAATTGGTTGATGGTAATTAATTTCTTTTAACAAATTCCAATGTTTTTTATCAACATATGTTTTTAAGAATTTAATTGTATATTTTGATGCATAAACAGGTACACTCACTTGATTAAGTAATGAATTTAATGCACCCATTTGATCAATATGACCATGACTAATTAAAATCGCTTTAAATTTATCTTTATTATCTAACACATAACCAAAATCAGGTAGAATCATATCTACCCCTAGACTTTTATTAGTAAAGTTTGAGCTACCTGCATCAAGTAAGATCATACCATCTTTAGTTTCTAACACATAGCTATTACGCCCTGGTTCATCTACTCCCCCCAAGGCGATTAATCGAAAATTTTCTTTCATTTTGCTCCTAATTGTATAATTCGACCTATTTTTATATATTATACCATAATTTATTGATTTTCTCCACATTATATTTTTGCCTATTTTAGACAAAAAAAGATTAAGCTTAAGCTTAATCTAGTTCTTTTTTGTGTAAAATTTAAATGTGGCCCAATCATTCCCGCATCGTTAGCCAAGTGCGCAATTTTTAAATGTGTGGAATTATTTTAATTCCCTTAAAATAAAAAAAGCAAGTACAAAGTACTTGCTAATAATATGGATCTTTAGTATGAACTTACTATAAGATATGTGGTTGATTGTTCAAACCATATATAAAATACCATATTATATTTTATAATTGTAAATATTATTTATCTTTTTTAACAATTTTCTCAATTTCTTCTTTAATTTTATTAACAGCTCCGTGGCTTCCATCAACTAAGTAGTCACCAATTTTTTCAAAGAAGTCTCCGACTTCTTTTACTCCAACTTCAACTTTATCTTTCCCATCTTCAAATAATTGTGCTACTTTTTCTTTTGCTTCTGGTTTCACATATTTATCTAAATGTTTTTTTAACTCTTCTTGTTTTTTTTCTATATCTTTTTTATCCATCATAACTCCTTTTAGTAATAACTAATTTGTATTAGACTTTAATTATAGGTTTGGTAATAAATTACCAAATTTTTGTAATTGATCATTAATCCAATCAATTACTGTTTGAATACCTGTTGCAAATTGTGTTTTAATATTTTCAGGTAATGCTGAGTTAGCAATTTCATTTGCTTTACTTTCTAAATTAGTTTTAATTTCAGTTAATTTATTAACTGCTTGATCAACTTGGTCTTTAGTATAAGTGGCAGCATCATCAAAGCTAAATTCACTAGCTTGCTTCGCAAAACCAACTACAGCATCCTTATATCCATTAACTTGGTTAGTTACTTGGTCTGTTACTTCATTAACAGTTGTTTGTGGGTTTTTGTTTTCAACAAAGTATTTATATCCAAAAAATGACGCAATACCAATTAAAACAACTACCACAATTGTTATAATAATTTGTTTTGTTTTCATATTATCCTTTCCTACAATACAATAATAATTATTACACTTATATTATACCACTTTTTTATAAGTTGTTTAGATTACCGAAATTTTTTTTAATTAAAAATGGACAAACTTATTAGTTTGTCCATCTGAAAATATCAGGTTGAATAAAATTATTTACATATCTTTATAGTGTGTAATAATATAATAGAGTGATTACATTAAGTTGTAGCAAATGCTTAATGTATGAAAGTGATTATATGAAATGTCATACTAATTGTATCCATGTTAAGAAAATTAATTTTATATGCAATAACTTTATTCATATATATTGTATGCTTTTATTTTAAGTTATGTGTTAAAACTTGAAATAATTTAGCATATTTTAGCCATTATACTTTTAAATAATAAGTTTTATTAATATTAAATAAATAAAAAATAAGATAAACTTATTAGTTTATCTTATTAAACCACTTGATTATAAATATCCGAAATTTTTTCTTCGACAATTTCAATATTATTGATATCTACACCTAGAGCAATTAATTGATCTTTAATAGCTGCTAATTGTTCTTCTGTAAATGATAATTTATAAGTTTTAGTACTACGTAGTGATTCTTTAGAAATTTCTTGAACAATTTCTCCATTTTTAATAATTCCAAAACGAGTACCCATTTGTTGTAATGATTCTAAATAGTGAGAAGAAACGATAAAAGTTGTTCCATAATTTTGGTTATAAAACTTAATGATTTGGTGCGTACTTTCAATCGCTTGCGGATCTAATCCGTTAGCTGGTTCATCTAAGATGATTAAGCGCGGATTACCTAAAAAGGCACAAGCTAATCCTAAACGTTGACGCATTCCTAATGAATAACTTTTAACTAAAAGATTTGGTTGTAAACCAACCATACTAATTAATTGATCAATTTCTTGATCATTATCTTTAATTCCTTTAATTAAAGAATAATTTTTTAAATTTTGACGTGCATTTTTATTGATATCAAAGTTTTGTTCAATATAAAAACCTACTTGATTTAAATTAACACGATAACTTTCATCTAAGTTATTATTAAAATTGGTATGTCCACCCATTAAGCATCCTTCTCCGCTACTAGCGTTGAAGATGCTTAATAATATTTTAAATAATGTAGTTTTACCACACCCATTTGGTCCAACAATCCCATAAATTTCTCCAGGATAAACATCTAGATTAATGTTTTTTAATACATTAGTTGATTTAAAGTTTTTACTAATCCCTCTAACACTTAATAATGCTTGTGGATTAAGAGGAGCATTATTAGCAGGATTACCATATTGATATAAATTATTATTTTGTTCTTGATTAATCATATTACTCCTAAAAATCCTTTTTGTTAAACATAATCCATGCTTTAACTACATAATAAATACATACTATCAGGATACATGCACACGCGATACCAAATGATCCGTAAATTTCAGAGCCTAAAGATTCTGATACGTAAGCTGGGAAAAACGCATCACCAATCACCATAGATCCAGTAGCTACTGTAAAAATGTATAATAGTGGAATTGAATTGGCAATCAATAAAAATACTGGAATACTACAAAAATATGCTTCGTAGTAATATCCGAATGCACCAGCCATTAAGAGTGATAAGATCCCCGCCACAAATACAGATAATATACATGAATAAACAACATGTAAAATAACATTAAGTCCATTTAATTTAATTAAGAAACTACCTAGTGCTAAATAAATAATTGTGATTTCTACAATAAACAATACTACAAAATTAAGTAAAGCTGTTACCATCGGAAAACCTATAGATTCATAGACAGAACAAATGTACATGCTTGACGAACATAAATTATAATCTATTACTGTTTGAAGCATTTGATAAGTCATCATTAATAGACATACAACTAAAGTCGATAATACTACTACCACTGATTTAGTCATAAATAATTGACGACGAGAATATCCAGCTCCAACATAAAGTTGAATAACTTTTTGTTTTAAATCATCAAAAAATAAATTTTTAAAAATAAGTAGTGGTGCCACCACATATCCTAAGATATTAAAAGCCATTGTAAACAATACTTCAAATAAGTGAATATTTATAGCAGCATCGTCATATTTAGGTTGACTTAATACCATGCATCTTAGTAATAATGATGAGACTAATGCTACAAACATGGCAATAAATAACCATACACCTTTAGCACCCACCATCTTCTTCGCTTCTAATTTAAATAAGCGACCAAAAGTTTGTACTTTCATCTTTCCTCCTATAAATTTATTATACCATTTAACACCCATTTTAGGTGTTATTATCTATTCTTGATTATCATCATTAAATTCCTAAAAATAACTCCGCTGCGGTAAAATGACTATCAGCAACTTGAATATTTTTAAACACGTTGTACAAAACCAAACATGTCACATCATTTATAAAATTATAATCGTATACATAATTTAGGATATTTTATAGTTAGTTTTAGCTATTAATGTTTTTTAATTTAAAAGGAGTGCTTTTAGCACTCCTACATGATTTCTATTTATTAACATTCTTCGAATAAGTTATTTCTATATCAACTTTTTCTTTTAGCCTTTTAACAATTTTTGAAAGACGATTAATTTTAACAAAGGTATTATAATTAGTATTAACCACGTATCCATTAGCTAATCGTTTTGGCTCACGCATTTTTTCATCCGAATTATATAACATAAAGTTATTTTCGCTATTAGCTTGCAATTGGTTCATTATGGCTACTACTTCTTCTTCATAATTGTCTAATAGCATTTCAATCAATCTTAGGTAATATTGATTTACACTTTTCTCTTCTTTTAAAGATTGGCCATTATAAACAACATCATGAATTGTAATACTATTAAATTCTTTTCGATCAATATCTGCTAGTCTAATGTTAATTGTTTTCATATTAGAATCTGTGTTAACTTCATTATCAAGCAATTTAGCTTCTACGGGTTTACTGTTAGAATTTGAGTTATTAACATATTTTTTAATCGCCTTAACTACCATAGGTTGCACTGTGTTCCGTATTAGCGGAGTTTTTCTTCCATCATAAAATTCTGATAATATTAGATTTACAAAATCATCATTAGGATTGGATAATACATTAGCAACAATACGATCAATTTCTTGTTCGTAATATAATTTCTCAGCAGCTTTTTTTATTTTATTCACATTGAAATTTTCTTTTTTAAACTTAGTTAAATATTTATAATCTTTATCATTAAAGTTAAGGATATTAAATACAAAAAATGGTTCTTGATCCATTTTATTTGGGATTTTAATATCTGTATAAAATTGATATTCTACTCCATCTGTTAATATTCCAACTTTAGCGCCATCTACAACCGAGAAATATCTAAATAATTGTGAATAATATTTATTTAAATTTGTACCGATTGTTTTTGCTTCAACCAACATTGAAGCTTCATTATCAATTGCAATAGTAAAATCTACTTTTTCTCTGTTTTTAATCCCTATATCAGCTATGTATTCAGGAACAACTTCTTGAGGATTATGGATGTCATATCCTAATATTGACAAGAATGGCAAAATACAACTGTTTTTTGTAGCTTCTTCATTTAAGATATCATTCTTAAATCTTTGTATTTTATTAGCTAATTCATGTAATGCGTCTTTCATATTCTCTCCTTCTTTATTATAACACAAAATAATTAGCATTAGTAATGCATTAACTTTTGTATATAGCTTCTTTAAGGAATTGGATGAGTTGATTGATTTGTATGAAAAATATAGAGGAATTATTGCTATTCACAAACAAAACTTTTTAAGGAATTTTTTTGAAAAAGCATCCATTCAAATAAGAATTAAAGATTTAGGAAAGATAAAGACAGGGAAAACTCCATCTACCAAGTTTCAGGATAATTTTGGTGGAAAGATTTTGTGGGCCACTCCTAAAGATCTGAATGGGAAGTATATTTTACAAACAGAACGATCATTAACAGAAAAAGGACTTTCTAGTGGAGTTGAGGTTCCAAAGGACTCTGTGTTAGTGTGTTGTGTCGGAAGCTTTGGGAAGATTGGTATTAGTCAGGAGAATATAAGCTGTAATCAACAAATTAATTATATATATGATTGTAATTTTAATCATGAATATATATATTATTTGATTGAAAACAATGCTAAAAAAATAGAATCATATGCTCAAGACGGTGTAGTGAAAATATTACCTCTAGAACTATTCAAAAATATACCAATCAAAATTCATAAAGATGAAGATATTAAAAAACTGGTTCCGATAATGAATTTATTTGATAATTTAATAGATGATATTTTACTATTAACTACCTATTATAGAGAAGTTAAAAAATTTTATTTGAACAAAATTTTTAATTAATTTCATTTTAACTAAAAAGGTCATAATAATAATGAAAATGGAATATATTCCTTACTAGGAATAACAAAAGAGTGCGTTAGCACTCTTTTTATTATTAATGAAAAAAGGTTATAAATATATAGGAGGAATATGAAATTCAAAACAGCTACCAGTAGATGGCTTAAATATCATAAACCTTTAGTTAAGCCATCTACATTCGCTTTATACCAATACACTACCAATAAATATATATTGCCTTATTTTAGTAATAGTAATGTCGAAGACATTACTAACAATATCATTCAAGAATTTATTAACGATTTATTAGTTAATAAAGATCTTGATGTTAAAACGATCCAAAATATTACAATTAATTTTAAGCAGATAATGAATTTTTGTTTTGAAATGAATTATACTAAACAATTTTATATTAAAGTTCGCTTACCTAAGCGAACTAATATTAAAGATGTTAGTATTTTTAATGATAATGAAATTAAAAAATTAAAATATTTTTTAAGTAATAATCCATCAGCGTTAAATGTTGGAATATTAATATCAATCTATTCTGGTCTTCGAATTGGTGAAGTATGTGGTTTAAAATGGAGCGATATCAATTTTACCACCAAAACTTTATCTGTTAAAAGAACGGTACAACGAATCTATTATGTTCACAACAATATTAAAAAGTCAGCTATTAGTATTAGTGAACCTAAAACTATTAGTTCAATTCGAACTATACCGATCCATGAAGAATTATTTGCAGTTTTACAAAAACTACAAAGTGATCCAAATCATTTTATCTTATCTGATAATGAAGAACCTAAAGAACCTCGTTTCTTTAGAATACATTATGCTCAAACTCTTAAAGATTTGCACATAACTTTCAAAAAATATCATACGTTACGTCATACATTTGCCACTAACCTAATAACATCAGGAGCTGATCCTAAAATTGTTAGTCAACTATTAGGACATGCTAAAGTAACTACAACGTTAGATTTATATGTACATCCATCGCTTAATAATCTAAAACAGGCAATTCAGTTAATTTAGATTAGATAGCCAATTGATAAATTTCTATTACTTACAGTAGATATGAACAACCAGGTGGCTTATAATATAAAAAGAGTGCATAAGCACTCTTTTTAATTCCTAGATTGACATCATGGACATATTTCAATATTATTATACCCTTTTTTAGACAAAAATGGAAATATTTTATTTTAATTTTTAAATCTGAAATTAAAATTATTTATCTTTTTGGGGTATAAATAAATGAGGGGAAACCCTCCTTTCCCTAGAGGACGGCTATGGACAATATTTCGTTGTGGGTACTTTTACAGTATATTAAGTGCTTATGGACTTTGTATATTAAGTACCCAAAATAGAAAAAGAGTGCTTTAAGCACTCTTTTCATTTCCTATATTGAAATCCATGAACCAATTCCATTATTATTATACCCTTTTTTTGACAAAAGTGGAATTAATTAAATATTTTGTTTAGGTAATATTTTTTAGTTTGCTCTAAAAGTCTTATATAGTCACTATATAGTTCCAGTAATTCTTCGTGTTCTTTCAACAATTTTGCAATAGCTTTTTGCTCATATGGAGTGTGATTTATAATTTTTACTTTTAGGAAATCACTTGATTTAACTCCTATTCTTTCGGTAATAGTTCCTTCTTCATATTTTCTTGCCATCTTTATAAAGTTTTTAGAAGTAAACAAATATTTCGAATACAATTTATCGATATTTTTTGTTTCTAATGTCACATAAATAGGTGAAAATATTCCAGTACCTATCTGATTCATAGTTATTACATTGAACTTAAGATTAGCCGGATTATAGCAAATATCGTTGATACGTGTTACTTTGAATTTTTTGTTTTCCTTGTCTGTCATTAAAAAATCGCGATTATATTGATCAGTTTTAGGAATTAATCCGTCTATAGTTAGGGATAAATGATTATAATCATTACTAAAATCCATTTCTTTTCTTTCGGATGCAACATCTTCTACACGAATGTATTTATCAAAATGAAGCGGAAAGAATTTATTCGAAAAGTGAAAAAACGACTCTTTCAATAATTGCCTAATTTGTTGATAATCACTAATCAACTCATCCAATTCCTTAAAGAAGCTACCTATTTTTTCTTCTTTTTTAGGTTTATATCTTGGTACATTTAATTTCTGGTAATCCTTAAAATATAAGTGTGGTATAGTAGTACCAATAATATATTTATCAAAATTGATAGTCTTTAAATAATTAAATAAATAATTAATATCAATTTCTTTTGGTTCCATGATTCCCATAGTTCCTAACACCATAGTATTTTTATCTCTTAAATAAACATTACCGCACCCAGCACCATCTTTAACGATAGCTATATATGGATTAATGCACCCATTATTCGAATATCCCACTATGCTACCATCAGCACCGAAAACACTAACTTCACCATGTGAAATTAGTTCTTCTTTTGTTAGTGAAGTGGGGATGTACGTTACACAATCTAATAAATTATACATATTTCTCCTTGAAAGTAGGTTATTATGACAAATAAAGAAAAGTTCTATATAAAAGATATATTTGATATCCAATCAACTGGACTTGATAAAAAAATTAATGATAATGAACAACTTGTACCAATGGTTAACTTTATGGATGTTTACTATCAAAACAAAGATATTCATAGCTTTTCCGTAACTAGTGGAAAACATATCGCAATCGAAAAGAATTTAGTTATTGATAAGGATATTATCATAACATTGAGTTCTGAAGACCCCAATGACATTTTCGAATCACTTGTAATTGAAAATCCAAAAAATACAAAGCTAGTATATTCATACCATACTTCACGACTTAGATTTCAAAGAATGTTTGATCCATTTTATTTTAACTATTATTTTAAGAACAATAAATGGAAAAAGCAAATGTCAAGACTAGCTTGTGGTTCAACTCGTTTCGTTATATCGAAATCTGATTTTTCGAATGCTATGATTTCCATCCATAATGACGTAAAAATTCAACAAAAAATAGGTAGCTTCCCTATAAGTTGTTGAATTGGCAACCGTTTTTTAGACAGCCAATCCATCTATCACAATAAAACTATTTTCTAATCATAGTAGAGTATAAAATTTCACTTTCCATTAAAATCCTAAAAAAATAAATCTTGAGGCTATTTTTTCTCTAAATCTAATATAATGTTTTTCCAATATAGCAATTCAATAATACTAATACTAAATGCAAAAGATAAATGATTATTCAAATTTGCCGTGTGAGAAGATGAGTTAAGTAAAATCTTTATTCTTTGAATTGCTTCTTTATATTCTTCTTTAATATTATCATCGTTTTTCATTTTATCGATAACTGTATTTAACGATTCTACTCCATATATTTGGAATACTTTATATCGTAAGCTCGCCAAAAAAACAAACTTTTGTATGATTAAATTACTTGCTTCTATATTTTTATTAAACATTTCGAAAGAAAAATTGTCAAATCCATCACTTAACATTTTTGATATGCTTTTTACACTATCCTCTTGTTGTTTTGTACATTGTTCGAGCCTTTTTTTATGATGTATAGCATTTAAAAAATGACCATCAATGAGTACATCTTCTTCAAATTTCAACAACTGCTTGAATGTATTAGGTTCTATCTCCAAAGTTTGGCATACCTCTCTTGCTATTAAATAAAATATATGCCTATTTTCATTACCTTCATTTTGCTTTGCATAGTCGTTTAGCATTTTTAAATTAGTTATTTTTCCCGATTTAAACTCTGATAAATAATAATCCTTTTGTGAAATTTTTTCTAAACAAAAATATTGAATATTTAATTTTGTTCCACTTGCTTTATCGTCTAAATTAATACAAGAATATATATTCAAAATATCTGGATTGTGTGTCAGTAATAAGAAATTTTTACTATTAGCATTATCTCTAAAATATTCACCGATCAAATTTATCATCTCAAATATATGGACTGTATCAACGCTCGATATGATATCATCAATAATAAGTTTATTCTTACCTGAACACTCAAATTCCATTAATTTTAAAATTAAAAGTATTATGTTTTGTTCACCTGAGCTATATTTTTCGATGTTTCTTGGAAAATTTAGTGCTATAGTTTTATCTTTAATTTCTATACCACTTTCTTTATCAACAAACTTGTGTAAGTATTTTTCAAAATCTACTATTCTTTTTTTAAGATTCAAACTTTTTTCTTTTATTAACTCTATATCGGCAAATTTATCATTGATTGCTTTACATTTTTCTATGTCTTCACATAGGATGCCATCAAACTCAAAATTACAAATTATTTCTCTATCATGTTCATTCTCGTTATAAAACTTAATAATTTGTGAAGGCACATCTGTTAACGATTCCAATTCACTTTTAATTTTTTTCAAAACTTTTTGTTGATCAAATTCCTCATTATCACAACAAGGACATGTTTTTAAATTTTTATGATTATCAAGATAATCTATATATTTATCAAATAAATACTTTAATAATTTATCGGATTTATTTTTACTAACATTTTCAGCAAATTCCTTGAATGCTTTTATGGGATTATCGCATTTGTTTTTGGTATCTTCACTTTTGAGTTCAAGTAATTTTTTAATTGTAGATTCTTTTTCACACACCTGTTTCACTAGTTTGTTAATACGCTCATATTTTTGTTTCTCTTTTTTTATTTTCGAACACTTTTTTATTGCAGGACACTCTATTTCTTGAAGAAGTTCATCTATGCTTTCTAATTCTTCTCTAGTTTCATCCTCAAACAAAGTAAAATCTTTATTTTTGCGTGTTTTTCCTGAAATTTTTTCGTCAAAATTACTTGAAATTACAAAACAATTGTCCTGCTCATTATACTTTGTTGCTAATATATGACTTTTCCCTGTTCCATTTGGGGCAAATATGATTGTATTACCACCATTAAATTTATCATTTATTTTTTCGAATAAATTATCTTCATTGATTTTCATACTAAATACCTCTACAACTTACTAGATTGTACTTTTCCATTATTTTTCTAATAGTGCGCTTAGAAACGAATATTGCTCGTTGTTCTAAAATGATTTTAATATTTTTCGCAACATAAACTTTTTTGTTATCGCTGAATATTTCAATCACCATATTTTCTAATTCTTTGTTTTGTCATAGAACCATATTTTTCAATCATTGGTAAATTGTTGCTTCACCTATGTTATATTCTCTTGCGATTCCTCTTTTTGGCTTTCCTGCAACAGCCAAGGCAACTATATGTTGTTTAAATTCTATAGTATATTTCATTTGCTCCTTTAGTTAATTATACCATAGGTATCGTGTCTAAATTTTGGTTACCCATTCATTTCACATCACAGTTAGTTTCTAGTAACGATGGTTTAAAGTTTTTAATACTCATAGTCCTCTTTTTCGTCTACGTATTTATCTAACAAAATCAATACTATATAATTAAGAATATAGTAAATTAATAATAATATGCATGCAATGGCTACATTAACAAATATAATCGGTTGGAACTCTACTGTTAGAATATTAAGAATTTCCATCTTCTCATTTGTATCAATTTGTTGCGGAGCTTTACTTAACACTATACCAAACAAAAATATTACAATAAATGATATTGACCCAATTAGCGTTGATATTATGATCGAAATTAAATCTTTTCGTCGAGAAACTTGATTATATAAAATTTGTTTTCCTAAATATCTTTTACCCGACCAACACTTCCAAGCATTCCAAAGATTAAAATTATTAAAGTCTAAGTTTTTAAAAATAATTACAAATAACTTGGCATACCTATTAACAAGAATAACTATTAAAATAAAATAAGTATCAAATATTGTATTATCTGTAATGTTTGCTCCAAAATAACGTTTTGAAAATATACAAACTGCAAAATAGAGACACCCATTTCTCAATATCCACAAAAACATGAGGCGACAGAAATCTTTATATGCTTTTCCACAATCCCATTTTTCCACGCTTTCAAATAAATTTCGATACCTAATAAACTCGTGTCCAAGTATTAATGGAAAAAAACTTAATGCCCAAATACACAAAACAATTAAAAGTAACCACATAACAATTTCTTTATTCCTCTAATTCCTTTATTAACTGTTCTAATTTAGCTTCTTTTTCTTTTATCTTCGCTTTTAATTCTTTTAATTGTTTATTTACTTCTTCAATATCAATTGGCTCTTCTTCTTCAAAGGTATCGATATAGCGGGGAATGTTTAAGTTGTAATCATTATCCTTAATTTCACTACGACTAACATTACGAGTGAATTTATCGATATCTTGGCGTTGTTGATATGCATCAACAATCTTATCAATATCTTCTTGGCGTAATTTGTTTTGATTTTTGGCTTTCTCAAAACAATTACTAGCATCAATAAAGAATACATCTTTATTACTACGTTCTTTTTTAAAGATTAAAATACAAGCAGGAATTCCTGTTCCAAAGAATAAATTGCTTGGAAGGACAATTACAGCATCAAGTGCATCATAATCTTCAATTAATTTAATTCTAAT
>UWSE01000006.1 GCA_900551955.1 uncultured Mollicutes bacterium
TATGCAAACAATTGGAATGAGTCCAAATCAGTTCTTAAATGAGTTCCTTAGTGTAAACTTTTAAATTACAATCTACACCGAAAAATGAAAAAAATGGGTATAAATACCCATTTTTATAAATTATTCTAATCCTAGGTGCGTAGCTAATGCATCACGGTGAACTTTCGCTTCTGCTCCATAAATTGCTTGAATTCCATTACCTTGAACAACAAGCCCTTTTGCTTCTAAATTGTCTCGCCAATAATCATTGTCTTTAACTAAACTTGCATCTTTTACTGTTACACGTAAACGGGTAATACAAGCATCTAAGTTGACAATATTATCACCACCACCTAAAGCTTCTAAAATTGCTTGATCTAGTGAAGATAATTCCCCTTCTTTAACTTCTTTTCCATTTTGTTTTGCTTTAAAATCTTCTTTTGTTTTTAATGTCAAATCATCTCCTCGACCAGGAGTCATAACATTGAATTTTAAAATAAACCATCTAAACAAGATGAAATAGATAACAAAGTAGCATAATCCTACTACAGGTACCCAAATTGCTCCAACATCTTGTCCAGTAGCTTGAGGAACAATTCCGAATAAAGTATAGTCAATTAATCCCCCACTAAATGTTAGACCAATACGTACATTTAGTAAATCCATTAACATAAATGAGATCCCACATAAAGGTACGTGCACTAAATAGTATAATGCTGGTGCTAAGAATAAGAATGTGAACTCAATTGGTTCAGTAATTCCTGTCAACATTGAAGTTACAGCTACTGATAATAACATCCCTCCTACAACTTTTTTATTTTTAGGTAGTGATGTTGAATACATTGCTAACGCAGCTCCAGGTAGACCAAAAATCATGAATGGGAACTTACCACTCATAAAGTTTGTTGACGTAAATTCAGATAATGTTCCGGCACTAAGGTGTCCGAAGAAACGGTTTTGTGTACCATAGAATATTTCTGACACACCATTAATATAAATCTCTTCAGTTCCCCCCACGGCTGTTTGCCATAAAGGCGTATAGAATACGTGGTGTAAACCAAATGGAATTAATGAACGTTCAATTAATCCAAATAATAACGATCCAAACCATCCTGATCCAGAAATCCAAGAACCTAATGCTCCTAATCCTGTTCCTATTACCGGCCAAATAATGGCAGCAACTGTTCCTAATAAGATTCCACCAACTGCTGATAAAATTGGAATTAATCGTGGTCCTGAGAAGAATCCTAATACAGCTGGTAATTTAGCATCAATAAATTTATTATGTAATGATACTGTTACTAAACCAGATAGAATTGCACCAAATACACCCATACTTAAAGTATTTTCAATATTTAAAGTGTTAGTTAATGCTCCTGGTTGTAATAATAACGAAATTTGCCCATTAACAAACGGTGTTTTTTGGAAAGTGTCAAATAATGATCCACCATCTACACTTTGCGTAGTTCCATCTGTTAATTGGAGCATAATTGACCCAACTTCACTTGCACTAGCGGCACTTGAAATGTGGTCAACGACACTTGGATCAATTGTTCCATTGACACCATAAGTTTGTAACACTAAGTTTTGCAGATAACTAGCTGTTTGTGAATTTAAACTGCTGTTAATAAAAGGTAGATTTAAAATGTTTGCATCATAATTAAACATTTTTAATACCTGACTAGCTACTACTAACATTACAAAGTAACCAATAATTGCTGATAAGGCAGCAGCCCCTTTTTCTTTTTTCGCCAACCCAATGGCTAACCCAACGGCAAATAATAATGGTAAGTTTGCAAAAATAATATCTCCAGCCACTGCCATGACTTTTAAGATATTGTAACCAATATTACCTTCTTGTAAAAATACAAGATTTGGGTATGTTTCTAAGAACGTTGGATTAGTAAAACTTTGTCCAACTCCTAATAAAATCCCCGCAGCAGGTAAAAGAGCGATTGGTAACATAAACGCTTGTCCTGCTTGCGAGAAGAATGCTTTAATCTTTTTCATACTCTCCCTTTCCATAATTATTATAGCACAAAAATTATAAAATTGTAAACGATTTCATAAAATCTAATATTTTTAAAAAAAATAGAGCTAAAGCTCTATTTCTATTTTTTAACAAATAATTCTTTACGGTTAATAATTAATCCAATTATAGCAATCACAATAATCACTACAATACTTAAAACACTATTTAATATATTTTCTGATGTAAAAATATAACTAAAGAAGATTAAAGCCACAAAGATCATTGATACAATCGGTGCAATAATTCCTTTAAATAATCCTAGTTGTTTATTTTTAAACAATCTAAAGTTTATAATAAAAACTACTCCCAAAATGACACTATTAACAGCTACTACTGCATTTTCTAATAAAATTCCTTTTAAGAATGGTACTTCAAATTGTTGTAATAAAATTAAGATTAACCCAACCATTGTCATAGTTAGTGTAAATAAACTTGCATTTAATGGTGTATCATGTTTAGTACGTTTTTTAAAGAAGTTAGAACAAAACATTAAATTATCATCAGCTAACTTTTCAATATAGCGGTTCCCAGACATAAACATTCCATTCATTGTTCCAATCCCAGAAATTACCACAAAGATTAAAATTAATTTAGCACCAGTTTCACCGAAGAATTGTGTGGCAATCACATCAAGGTAATCATCACCATAACCAATTACTGTGTGTCCATCCATTAATAAGTTAACACCAATAAAGTATAAAACATATACCGCACATGTAATAACTAAACTAGCAACGTATACGATTGGTAAATCTTTTTTTGGATCTTTCATATCCACAGCCATACTACCAATATTGATCCAACCATCAAACATAAAAGCAATGGCAATAAATGGTGCTAAGAAACTAGTTGTTGTCATTGCTTGTTGTCCTGCTTGACTTAAACTAATTCCTTGCGGATTTCCATACATAAACCCTAAAATACAAATAACAATTAAAGGAATAATTTTTAAATATGTTGCACTAACTGAAATTAACGTAGATAATTTAGTACTCAAATAATTCCAAAAGGTAGCAAGTAATACTAAACAAGCTGCCATAGTAATATGTATAACACTACTAACTTTCCAATCCATCAGTGTTAAGAAATATTTAATTACAACATTTGCTAACACTGATACAAGAATTGGTACATACATACATCCTTCAATCCATCCAACAATAAATGAAGCTTTTTTCCCAAAGTACTCTTCATAGTATCCAACAATTCCCCCTTCAGGATTAACATGCTCTGCAATCGCTGCTGCTGCTATTCCCGCAAAGATAAATCCGATACATACAATTGTCCAAATAAACATCGCTAAACCGAAGTTACCATTAACAGCGCTCATGATATCGTCAGCTTTAAAATAAATCCCCACTCCAATCATGATTCCTACAGCTGTCATTAACGCTTGCATTCTTGATATTTTCTTGTTCATCATCTTCCTTCTATAAAAGTTTTTCTAAAATACATACTATTTTAACACAAAATATTGGTAAATAGCTAATATTTTGTGTCTAAAAAAAATGCAACTTTTAGTTGCATTTTATAAATCACTTTCAATCACACTTCTAGCTAGGTTCGCAATTTGTTGCGTATTTAAATCTTGATATTCTTCAGGGGTGATTGGTTTATGAAAACGAATATGAATATCGCCTGCTTCTAACATATCAAAATAGTTGGTAGTATGATGAATATTTTCAGAATCCTTGATAGTTATTGGCACAATTAATAAGTTATTATTTTTGGCAATCTTAAATGCTCCTGCCATAAACTCATTAGTTTTCCCATTAAAGCGTTCTAGATCATCAACACTTTCTATTTTAATTCTTCCTTCGGGAAAGACCATATAACTATAATTACTATTTTTAACTACATCACTGGCTTTTTTAATTTGCAGTGCGGTTTTTCTTATATCATTACGATAAATATAGACACTTTGTGATGCACCAATAATTGTTTTAATTGGTTTGATTTTTAGTAATCGTTCAAAGCTTCCTGCAATAAAAAATCCACATGGGTGATTCAAATATTGAAATAGAAATAATGGATCAAACATACTTTGATGGTTACTAACAAATAAGACTTGTTTATCTTTTATGGATTCATCATCGTAAGTTACATGTACATTAATATTATATTCTTTTAATAGCGATATCACAAACTCATCTGCAGCATTGTAGATAAAATCTATATCATTTGTTTCTTTAAAATACTTATAATCTTTTCGATGTGTGCGAAGATAGTGCCAAAACAAGCCCCACAGTTTCCAGTTTTTTTTTGCCATATTAGTGTTTTACAATAAATACATCACTTTGTGCTTTGTCAGCAATTTTAGAAGATACACTTCCTAAGAAAAACTCAGCAAATTCTGTTTTGTTATTACTTCCACAGATTAATAAATCATAATGATACTCATAATAAACATCATCTAATAAAGTATTAGCGATGTTAACACCCTTAACCAATTCTCCACTAGCATCTACTCCGTTAGTAGTTAAGTAATTAACTACTTCATCCATGCGTTGTTTATTAACATCACAATCTCCCGGTGTAATAACATTACCAGCACCCATATCAAATGTAGAATCCACTACTACCATTTGACTAACATATACAACTTTAACATTAGCTTGGTTAGCTTTAGCTAACACTATTGCTTGCTCTATAACATTTTGGCAATCACGTTCTAAATCTATTGCAACACAAATATTTTTATACATACTACTCCTCATCTATATTATACTACTATTTATAAACTTTGCTTTAATTATCTAATTTTGTACTAAAAATATTAATTAATAATTGTTCAATACTATTATCATCAATAGTTTGCACTATTATCTCAAAGTGTTCAAAAGTAATTTTGTCTCCTACTTCTGGTAATTTTTCTAAATGTTCAATTACATACTTAGCAATTGTTTGATCATGTTCACTTTTAATATCAACAATATCAACTAAATTAGAAATTAATACATCACTTTCCACTAAATATTGATTTGTACGTAAACGACGTACTTTTTTAACTACTTCATCGTGTTCATCCCAAATCTCACCAACTAGTTCTTCGATAATATCTTCGATACTAATAATACCTTGGACTGTTCCATATTCATCAACAACTATAGCTAATTGTTGTTTTTCTTTTTGCATTTGTGGTAGTAATGTTGCAATCTTCATACTATCAGGAACATAATATGGATCACTTATTACTAAGTTCTTATCAAAGTTTTTATCTTGCGCAAAGTTTGATAAAAACTCGCGTTCATTTAAAACCCCAATTATTTGATTACTATCTTCATGATAAACAGGAACTCGCGAATAACGCTCAGCGATCAACACTTTATAGATGCTAATATTAGTGTCTAAATCACTAACCATAATTACTTTGTTCTTTGGTTTCATAATGTTTTCTACTGTTTTGTCATTAAACATTATTGCTTTAGTAATTAAGTTTTTTTGATTACGACCTAAGTTCCCATGTTCATGTTCTTCATTAACAATTGTAATAATTTCTTCATCAAAGTCATCATTGACTTCACGTTTAGGGAATAAATGTTTTTTAATCATATCAGTAATTTTTGTAATAACTATTGATAGTGGGTACATACATCCAACAACTATTTTTAATGGTGTTGCTAATGCTAGTACTGTTGCTTGGGCATGATAACGGCCATAAATTTTTGGAATAATTTCTCCACAAATAATTACTAAAATACTGACAACAATTGTTGATAATGTTGCTGCTAAACTTTCATTTTTTACAACTTCAATAAAGAATAATAAACTCATTGTCGGTAAGATAATATTTACAACGTTATTAAAAATTACAATCGAAGTGATTGATAAATCATATTTATCAATCAACTTCATAATCTTAATTGCTTTTTTATTACCATCTTCTGCTAGGATTTTAATTTTTAATCTATTTACTGCAGTAAGGGATGTTTCTAACACAGAAGCAAATCCAGATAAAAGTAATAATAATGCACTAGTCAAGGCCATGATTAACATTATTCATCACCTCCTAGAATCGTTACTAAGATTTGATCTATACGATTATTATCCATACTTTTCACTTCAAATCGATACGTTTCATCACAACAACGATCACCTTCTTTAGGAATTGCTTGAAGTAATTCGATTACATAACCAGCAATTGTATTTTCTTGTTCTGATTCAATTTCTGGCAACTCTTTATTTTCAAAATATTCATTAAAATCACTTAATGTTACACTACCTAACACTAAGTATTGATGATTGTTTAATGGTTTAATTTCCGATTGGATATCTTCATCTTCATCCCAAATATCACCAACAAGTTCTTCAATGATATCTTCAACTGTAATTAAACCTTGGATTGTACCATGTTCATCAACTACCATGGCTAAATGACTACGGTCTTTTTGTAATTGCGGTAACAATAATGAGATACGCATTGTATCAGGAATAAAGTTTACTTCACGTAAAATATCACGAATATCTAAATCGCGATAATCAATATAAGCTGTCAAGAAATCGCGTTCATATAAGATACCAATAATATTATCGGTATCGTGTTCATAAACAGGAATACGTGAATAACGTTCTTTACTCATTAGCATAAATATTTTATCATTAGGTGTATCAACATTAATCATGAATATATCAGCTTTAGGGCGAAGCACTTCTTCAACGCGAATTTCTTCAAATTCAATGGCGTTACGAATAAGTTCCTCTTCATCCTCATTCAAACTTCCTTCTTCCACACCCTCTTCAATTCTTGTTAACAATTCTTCTTCGACTTCGATCTCTTCATCACTAGTTTCTGGGAAAAAATGATCTTGAATAAAGTCAGTTAAGACTAAAAAGATTTTTGTAATCGGATAAAGAATCCTGATCATAATGTCTAAAATATCAACAACTTTAAACACTAAGTTTTCTTGTTGATCTTTACCATAGATTTTAGGAATAATTTCACCAAAGAAAATAACAATGATTGTCATCAACACAGTTGAGACAAAAATTGCAATTAATTTATTACTAATTAATTGAGTAAAAAATAATGTCGAAATGGTAGGTAATAAAATATTAACAATATTATTACCTACCACAATACTGACGATCGTTAAATTGTAATTGTTTAATAATTTTTGAGTCTTTTTCGCCTTTTTATTTCCCTCATCACTACTCATTTTTAAACGAATAGAGCTAAGCGAGATTAATGCCATCTCACTTGATGACAAAAATGCTGATAAACATAATAAAATAATTAAAACGGTTCCCATCACAATGAGGCTCGAGTCCATTTATGCTCCTAATCTTCTTTAAGATAATCGATTTTATGTGGTTCTTTAAATTCTAAATCTTCAAAATTGACTTGGCGTAACATTTCATATAATACTGTCATTACACAATTTCCAAGATTTAGTGATCTAACATTAGCACTAGTTGGTAATCGATAAGTTTGATCTTTGTATTGGTCTAAAATTTCTTTATCAATCCCACAACTTTCAGCTCCAAAAATTAAATACATTTGTTGATTATTTGCAATTAGTTGGTCTGCATTAATGTTAGGATAAATATCTAATCCATAACGAGTAATAAAACAATAACTATCAGTAGTTGGGTGTTTTGTTACAAACTCTTCCCAATTTTCATATACTCGCATTTCCACTAAGTGTGCATAGTTACTACTACCACGATTAAAAACTTTTTCTGATTTATCTAAATCAAACCCCAATGGTTTGATTAAGTGTAAGGTAGTATCGGTTCCTACACATGTACGCATAATATTGGCAGTATTTAGTGGAATTTCTGGATGATATAAAACGATGTTGATTCTACTCATTATATTCTTCTATTGAGTCAATACTAATAGCATCATCTGCTTCTAATTGATCAGAATCATCTAAGTTAACGGCCATTTCAATGGCACCATTAACATCTTCATGTTGTTTTTCATCAGTTACTAATTCATAATCACCAATACTACGATATTGTTCATGAATTATTTCATCCATTGTATAAGCATCTTTTAAACACCATTTATTTTTAACCTTTAAAAAACGCCCATCTAAAGATAAATCTGTAATTACAGTTGATTCTAATTCTTCTGGTTTTAGTGCTTTAAGTTCAGGAACTTTAACTTTTTTCATAATTTCTTTCGTTGTAGCACTATTAGTTTTACTATTATTAATTAAATCTAATGTAATATCTACAATATTTTCCATTCTTCTCCTACATATTGTCTTTAGCATTAATTCCAATGGAATTTAACCCATCTTTAATGATTTTTTGAATCGCAAAAGCTATATTTATTTTACCATTTACGTTAGTATTTTTGTCATTAAATACATGCTCTTGATTATAATAACGGTGATATAAACTTGCTAAATCATATAAATAATTACAAATTAAATGCGGTAAACGTTTATTAGCAGCATTAACTACTACTTTAGGATAAGTATTTAAGAATGCAATAATTTCTTTTTCATTATCACTAAACTCTTCATTACTAATATTACTATCTGGTTTAATATTTTCTTCTAAAGCTTTTTGTAATAACTTCGCAATACGTGCATGTGCATATTGAATATAGTAAATTGGGTTATCTGCATTTTGTTGTTTTGCTAATTCAATATCAAAATCAACTTGAGTATCAGCGCTACGCATTAAGAAGAAATAACGTAAGCTATCAGCATCAATTTCTTTTAATAGATCTTTGATGGTTACACTAGTACCACTACGTTTTGACATTTTAACACGTTCATTGTTTTGTAAAATGTTAATCATTTGAATAATTAATACTTCAAATTTATCAGCTGATTGCCCTAATGAAGAAATTGATGATTTAACACGGTTAATGTATCCGTGGTGATCTCCACCCCATACATCAATTAAATTAGAATATCCACGATTAAATTTATCCATGTGGTAAGCTACATCGCTAGCAAAGTAAGTATAGTTGCCATCACTTTTTTTAAGAACACGGTCTTTATCATCAAAGTACTTGCTTGTGGCTAACCACATCGCATCATCTTGAGAATAAATGTCACCTTTAGTAGCTAAGGTATTTAAGTTTTCTTCAACCATATTTTTTTCATATAAACTACGTTCACTAGTCCAAATATCAAATTCAATATGTAACTCTTTTAAGATACGTTTAATTTCTTCTAAATTTTTAGCATATGCATATTCTCTAAACCAAACTACATCTTCATCTTTTTTATCTTCACCATATTCATTATAAATTTCACTAGCAATATCTTGAATTTCTTGACCACGGTATCCATCTTCAGGAAAATCTAATTCAATTCCTAATTTTTGTAAATAGAAATATTGTACTGATAATCCTAAATTATTCATTTGGCTACCAGCATCATTAATGTAATATTCGCTATCAACTTTGTTACCAATTTTTCTTAATAAACGACAAATTGAATCTCCATACACTGCATTACGAGCATGCCCTAAGTGCAAGTCACCTGTTGGATTTGCAGATACATACTCAACATTATAGTAATTGTGTTCATTAGTATCAAAAATAAATTCTTGAGCTTCAATAATCTCATTTACCTTTTGATTAAAGAATTCATTTCCATAAAAGAAGTTAATAAAACCTGGTTTTTTAACTTCAATTGTATCAATTCCATCAACTTCTAATTGATCTACTACTTCTTGAGCAATTTCCATTGGATTTTTACCAACTATTTTAGTAATTTTTAAACATACATTTGTACTTAAATTACCATTATTAACATCATTAGGTGATTCTAATTCTACTTGTTCAACATCAATATCATATAATGACTTAATAATTGATTTAATACTTCCTTTAATTTGTTCTTCAATATTTGCTATCATTACCACTCCCATGTAATAAATATTTCTTCTTGATCTCGAATAAAAGTAACTTCTACTTTAGTATCTTCGACTTTAATTCCTTTTGTTAGTATTTTAACACAATCACTAAATACCTGCCCTTTTATTTCAATTTTTATAGGGCTTTCAACTTCGCGATTTACTTCATGAATAATATGATAATTCATACTTCCTTGCTTCATCACTTCGACTTTGTTAGGGAAAATATTTACATATACCTTATTGCCATCTTCATCAACATAAATAATTAAATTATCATTTATTGTTGCATCATAAATTTTTACATTACCATTTTCGTTAACTTTTATTTTATTTAGCAATGTAAAACTCCATTGGTGGTGATTGGATTGTTAAAGCGCCTGATAAGAATTCTATTAATTTTGATGCATCCTCTAATTTAATAATATCATGACTTGTTGTATAAATTAAGACTGATTCGTTATAAACTTTTTTCACATAATTACCTGTTTTATTTGTATAGATTGGATTATCAGGTTTAGTAAAGACAATTTTTTTGTTAACAAATGCTTGAGATAAGAAACGAACATAATTGGTTTGTTCGTTATCTTCTAAATTAGCTAAATCATTTATTAATGTCAAAAAGACTAAATCATCAGCTAATAAATAATCTTTAACACTAATATTCCCAGCAAAAAATGGTAAAACTTTTTCAATACTGTAAGGCAATTTAAATTGACTATCTACTAATGTTCTTAATTCACCTAAAATTTCTGCAACTAGCACTTCATAAGCTAAAGCTTTTTTGTTTAAGTATACTTGCGAAAACATATTATAACGAGAAATAATAATATCTTCTAAGGCTTTAACTCCTTTTTCATGAAAGACAATTGAGTTGTCTTTGATGTCAATAACGTTAAAGATACGTTGAATATCAATTTCTCCATAACTAACACCAGAAAAATAACTATCGCGCATTAAATAATCCATACGATCAACATCAATTGTTCCACTTAATATACTATTTAATACCGGATTATGGTGTGTCTTTTTAATAAAAGAAACTACTTCCTCAATTATACTTTCTCCATAGTTAGTTAACACTTTATTAACTTCTGTATCTTTATCTTCAATAATTTTAATGGTATAGTCTTCATGGTTAAATCCAAAAAATTCTTCACTAGTGTGGGAAAAAGGACCATGTCCTAAATCGTGAAGTAAACAAGCAATTTGTAAAGCTAAACGCTCTTTAACTTCAAAAGCTTGTCCTGTTTTTGCTTCTAAAACATCTAATAATTGAGTAACTAAATAATATACACCAACTGAGTGCATAAAACGACTATGCTCAGTTGTTGGGAAAGCCAAATATGTTAAACCTAATTGTTTTATATTACGTAAACGTTGAAATTCTTTTGTTTCAATTAATTGTTTAATAACTTCTTCTTCAATACTAATATCTCCATGAATTGCATCTCTAATGTTCATCACAATACTCCTTCACTAAAGTAATTAGTTCATCATAATTATCAGCTTCAATAATATCATCATCAATTGTAACAAAAAAACTTTTCTTACCTGGTCCACAAAAACTTGCACATCTAGTTGATACTTCAACTTCATGACCAACTATGTTAGTTAACTCATCTACTACTTTCTCTAAACTTTTGATCCGTTTAGCATCATGACACTTTTTACAGTAATTAATCTTCATTATGTTCCTTAATTAATTTTTGGATTTCATATAATTTATGTTGCACTTCAATTGGTGATAAATTATTGATATCAATCTTACTTATATCTTCTATTATATCACTTTCAAAGCCATTATTAACTACTTCTTGACTAGTTTCTTCTACTTTTGGGAAAGGATTGTCATTATTATTTTGCTCATGAGAAAAGTAATTTAAATAATCTTTAGCACGATTAATGATTGAATTTGGTAATTTTGCTAATTTTGCAACTTCAATCCCAAAGCTATTAGCAACTCCACCTTCTTGCACTTTATGCAAGAACACTAAATCTCCATTCTCTTCTGTAGCACTAACATGGAAGTTTTTGATGCGTGGATTAGATGCTTCTAAATCTATTAGTTCATGATAGTGAGTAGAAAACATTGTTGGACATTTTATATTGTTACTAATGTATTCTAATATACTAGCAGCAATACTCATCCCATCATAAGTTGATGTTCCTCTTCCCAATTCATCAAATAAAATTAAAGAATGTTGTGTAGCGCTCTTTAACGCTTCACTACTTTCCATCATTTCGACCATAAATGTTGACTGTCCGTGCATGGTGTTATCGCTAGCACCTATTCGCGTAAACACTTTATCAATAATTGATAAAATCGCCTTTCTAGCAGGGACAAAACATCCAAGTTGTGCCATGATAATAATTAATGCAGTCTGACGCATATACGTACTCTTACCACTCATATTTGGTCCAGTAATAAGCATCGTAGATACTTCCTGGTCAAAGTATGTGTCATTAACAATATAATTATCGACTAAACCTTTAATAATTGGATGATAACCATCATTAATTTCAATTATTCCCCGATCATTAAAGGTTGGACGAACAAGTTGATGTTGATAACTAGTTGTTGCTAGCGATTGATAGACATCAACATTGCTAGCAAATTTCGCATAACAACGAATAACACTAATAGCTAATTCTAAATTATCGCGTACTTGCTCAAAGATATTTTGTTCTAATTCAATAATACGATCACTTGCACTTTTTAATTTCGCATCAACTTCGGCTAGTTCGTTAGTTACAAAACGAGTAACATTAGTTAACTTTTGTTTAACGGTGTAAGTATCTAATGCCATATTAGCTACACTATTGGGCATTTCCATATAATAACCTGTTAATCGGTTATATTTTATTTTTAATTTATCACAACCAGTTAAACGTTGTTGTTCTTCTTGATACTTGTTAAACCATTGGTTTGAATTATTACTCAAATTACGTAGATCATCCAACTCTTGATTAACTCCATCGTTAATCACTCCACCCTCTTTTAAAGAGAAGTTAGGTTCTTTTTTTACCATTAAATCTAAATAATTTAATAATAATGTAATATCAAAAATATCATCAACTAATGTTTTTAATGGTTCTGGTTCAAGTGTTAAGACTTCTCTTACTCGCGTTAAGTAACGAAGTGATTGACGCAATTGAACAACACCTTTTGGACCAATACTATGATCACTAATTTGTCCTAAAATTCTTTCAATATCATAAACATGGACCAACAATTCTTGGAGTTGACTAATAAGTCGGTAGTTATTAACTAATTGTTCAACAATATCTAAACGTTGTTCAATAATTTTTTGATCAGTAAATGGGTGAATGATTAACTCTTTTAAGTTTCTTCGCCCCATTGCAGTTTTACAATAATTTAAATAATGATATAAAGTTAGATGTTCATCACCATGCATACTTCTAACTAATTCGAGAGCATAAGTTGTGTTTGGTGTAAGATGCATATAATGACCAAAATCGACATTGGTAAATGTCGATAAGTAACTATCATGATGACAAGTTAAATCTGAAATATATTTAAGTAACACTTGATCAACACTATCTAAACCCGTTACTGATAAATCAGTAATCGGAATAACTTCGCCGACAAAAGGGGATAATTGTTCTTCATTTAAACTATCGTTGATAACTAACAGTTCAACAAAGTTATTATTTAATATTTCATTGATTATAACTTCTTCATCGTTGTTTGTAGTATGAAACAATTCACCAGTAGTGATATCACCATAACTAAAACAAATATTATCTAAGCTTTTAGCAATAGCTCCAACATACTTATGATAATCGACTTCATCTAAAAAGTTAGCAGGAGTCACTATTTTACTAACAAAACGAGTGATGACTTTGTCTTCACTCATTTTTCCTTGTTCTACTATAACAACTTTTTTATTATCACTTAATACCATTTTAATATAATCATTAACAGTATTAAGTGGTACTCCAGCCATAGGGATTTTCTCTTTTAATCCTGCTGATTTACTTGTTAATGCCAAATCACAAACTTTTGACATATATATTGCATCTTCAAAAAACATTTCAAAGAAATCACCCATTTGGAAAAAGACTACTTTGTCTAAATGTTGCTTCTTAATATCATAAAATTGACGCATCGCACTACTTAGTTGACTGGGATCAATACTAGTAATTTCCATTACAAACTCCTAACGTTGTTCTTTGTCGTAATTCTCCCCTAATGCTTTTGGCGCTTTATTATTTCTTGAAAAAACCATTAAGATAATAATGGCAATGATATATGGAGCTGTTTCTAACAATAAATTAATAACTCCTTGAATAGTATTTTTATCAATTGGGGCGCTACTTAAATCTAGTGTAGCAATAATTGTACTTAACGATGGAATTAGTGATATGAAAAAGGCAAACAAAATTGAACCGATTAAACATTTAATTGGATACCATCCACTAAAGATTAATATTGCTAAGGCTAAGAATCCATAACCTGCAATTAAGGATAATGTTAATTTACCAACAAATAGGATAACCATACTCACTCCACCAAAACCGGCAAGTAATGATGAAACTAAGACTGCTCCAACACGCAAACGATTAACAGGAATTCCCACGCTACCACTTGCTTGCGGGTTTTGCCCAACTGCTTCAAGGTGACGCCCAATTCTTGTTTTCTTAAAGATAATGATTGTTGCGATTAAAATGATTATTGCCATCACAATCACCATAATTTTATCATAAGAAATTATTGCTCCTGGTGCAATTTGAATTGGTGAAATTTCAAAATTGATTCGTGGTGTTTCATACGTTCCATACAATAATTTTACAAAATAGAATGTCACTGCGGGTGCTATTATATTAATCGCAGTCCCAGAAATGATTTGGTTAATTTTTAGTTTAATCGTTAAAAAGGCATGTAATAACCCTAATAATAAACTAAATAATATTCCGACCACAAATCCAATTATAATTACTAAGTACCATGGCATTGATGTTGTTAGCGTTGGCATAATTAAAGCCGCTCCAAATCCCCCAAAGACCATCATCCCTTCAAGTCCAATATTAATAACTCCACTTTTTTCACTAAAAAGACCACCTAAAGCTGTTACCATTAAGGGAATCGTTGTAATTAAGGTACCAATTAAGATTGGTGCAATTTGTGTTTCTAATTGTTGAAAAAAACTCATAATTATTTCTCCCCTTCTTTTTTAGCTTTTTGTTTTTTAAGTTTAATTACTGCTCCTATTGAAGAACAAATAAAGATAATCGCTACGATGATTTCTCCAATTTGTGGTTGAATACCTGATCCTAAGAATTTAATTCCGACTGTAAATAAAGCTAGTAGTAATCCAGAAATAATAATTCCTACTACCGCTAAATTTGCAAGCATCGCCACAACAATCCCATTAAATCCAAAATTTAAGAAACTTCCGGTTGTGGCAAAACTTCCTAATTGTAAACCATAAATTGCACCAGCAAGACCGGCAAAGCATCCACTAATTACAAGCGATTGAATAATTTTTGCTTTATGATTAATTCCGGCATATAAAGATGCTTCAGGTGAATAACCGACCGCTTTTAGTTCATATCCCCATTTAGTTTTCTTAAAGACAAACCAGAAGAATACTGCTACGGCCAATACAACAATAAGTCCCCAGGTAAAAGGAGAATTAAATATCGTAATTTTACTTGAAGCTTGAATTTGGGGTGTAACTGTACTATTTTGTGGTTCATGGAACCAATATTTAATAATAACCGTACTGGCTTTTAAGGCAATTAAGTTCATTAAAATAGTTGTTACTACTTCACTAACTTTTAAATAAGCTTTGAGTAAACCCGGAATTAAGGCCCATAGTCCTCCTCCAATCATCCCAGCTATAATGCTGATGATTGGGTGAAATGGAACTAAACCGCTTGGCATTTGTAGAGTACCAACATATAAAGCGCATAGTAAACCCACCATAAATTGACCTTCGCCACCAATATTAAATAATCCTGATTTATAGGCAAAAGCAACACTAAATCCACATAAGATTAACGGGATTCCTGAATTTAGGACATCAGCTAAATTTAAGAATTGTCCTTGAACGTTTGGTGTAAAAGTCAGGATCAGCATATTAGCAAATCCCGTAATTGGATTATAACCATTTGTCCATAAAATTATTCCACCAATAATTAATCCAATCAAAATTGAAATTGATGGAACAATGATGCTTTTTAACATTCCTTTAATATTATTCATGATTACCTCGCATTCCTGCCATCATTAGTCCAATCTCTTGTTCTGTTGCACTAGCGGTTAAAGTTGTACCCATAATTTCACCATCATGGATAACACTGATTCGATTACTTAACTGCATTACTTCATCAAGTTCTAATGATACCAGCAAAATCGCTTTACCTAATTCTAATTGTTTTAAGATGTTTTGGTGAATATTGCTTATTGCACCAACATCTACTCCTCGGGTTGGTTGGACTAAAATTAGAATATCAGGATCGGCACTAAATTCACGAGCAATAATTAATTTCTGTTGATTTCCCCCACTTAAACTACGAGCACTACTATCAACTCCATCATTACAACGAATATCGAAATTTTCAATTAATTGTTGTCCATACTCATTAATTGCTTTGTTTTGTAAGATACCGCCCTTACAAAATGGTTTTTTAAAATATTTTTTTAAAACACTATTTTGAGCTATATCATAATCTAGGACTAAACCAAATTTTTGACGATCTTGAGGAACATAACCTATATGTTGTTCATTTCGATAACGAATTGATTTATTAGTTACATCTTCACCATTAATAATAATTTGGCCACTACTAGCTTTTCTAAGCCCCATGATTGCTTCTACTAGTTCACTTTGGCCATTACCATCAACTCCTGCTATTGCTAGTATTTCTCCGGCATGTAATTCTAAGTTAACATTCTTAACTTTATCACCTACACATAAGTCAACTAATTGTAACTTAACTTCACCCGGTGTTACTTGAGGTTTTTCTAAATTAAAATCGACATCATAACCCACCATTAAACTTGCTAGTTCGATGCTAGAAGTAGATGGAACATCAACTGTTTTAATTGTTTTACCTTTTCTAATTACGGTACAACGATTAGCTACAGCTTTAATCTCATGCAACTTGTGGGTAATAATGATAATGGTTTTCCCTTGTGCTTGTAAATCTTTTACTATCGCTAAAAAGTCTTCTGTTTCTTGTGGTGTTAAAGCTCCAGTTGGTTCATCAAAGATTAAATACTTAGCATCATTAAATAGCATTTTTAAAATTTCGACTTTTTGTTGTTGGCCTACTGTTAAATTACAAATCTTGTCCGTTGCTTTTAAATCAAAATGATATTGATCAATAATTGCTTGAACTTGCTGATCAATATTTTTTTGATCTATTATTCCACCTTTTGTTGTTTCATTACCTAATACTACATTTTGGGCAACACTAAAAGTATCAACTAATTGGAAGTGTTGGTGCACCATTCCTATTTTTAATTGATTTGCTTGTTTTGGATTGGTGATATTAACTGTCTCACCATTGATTTTTATTTCTCCACCATCTTTTTCATAGATTCCAAATAAGATATTCATTAATGTAGATTTTCCAGCTCCATTTTCCCCTAATAGGGCATGCACTTCGTTATCTAATACTGAAAAAGAGATTTGGTCATTTGCACAGAAATTCCCAAATCTTTTTGTTACATTGATAAATTCTATCGCTTTTTTCATCTCTTCCCCTTAATTATATTTATTCATTAAATCACTACACACTTCTCCCCGACTAAAATCATCTAAGATGGTGCATACTTGAGCAATAATTTGTTCTAGTTGTTGTTTCTCTTCTTGGTTAAAATTAGCTATGACAAAGTCAGCTGCATTATGTTTAAATTGATTTTTTATTCCAACTTTGATTCTTAAAAATTCTTGTGAATGTAAGTGCTTAATAATATCTTTAATTCCGTTTTGGCCACCACTTGAAGAATTAAATTTAAGTCTAATTTTCCCAAACTCTAAATCTAGATCATCTTGAATAACAATCAAATCATCTAAATCGATATTATAATAGTTCAGCACTTTACTAACACTACTTCCACTTAAGTTCATAAATGTTTGTGGTTTAATGACAATAACTTTATCATTATTAATATTTAATGCCGCCATTTCAGCTTCAAACTTTTTATTTAAACTAAATGTTGTAGAATTTTGTTTTAACCAAGCATCAACACACATAAATCCAATGTTATGACGCGTCTGATCATATTTTTTTCCAGGATTGCCTAAACCAACTATTAACTTCATTCTAACTTTCTCCAAACAAGTGAGAAATACTACTTCCTTCATACACATTTAAGATAGCTGTAGCAACAATTTCTGCGACACTGATTATTTCAATCTTATCGGATTGTTTTTCTGAAGGTAAGTTGATTGTATCTGTTATGACTAATTTTTTAATTGGTGATGCTTCTAAACGTTCTATCGCTGGGTTTGATAATACTCCATGCACACAGATTGCATAAACTTCACTAGCTCCCGCATCTATTAACGCTTGCGCTCCGGCAGTTAGTGTACCTGCCGTATCAACGATGTCATCCACCATAATACAAGTTTTATCTTTAACATCCCCGATAATTGCAGTAATTTCTGCTTTATTAGGTTCAGGACGACGTTTATCTAAAATCGCAATTGGTGCTTCAACTAATTTACCTATATTCCGTGCACGTTTAACTCCGCCATGATCTGGCGAAACAATTACCGCATTTTGCGTATCGATATTATCTAAGATATATTGTTTAATTGGTAATAATGATGTTAAGTGATCCGTTGGTATATCAAAGAATCCTTGAATTTGGCTAGCATGTAAATCAATAGCAATAATACGGTTAGCACCTGCTACTTGTAGCATGTTAGCAACTAATTTCGCACTAATTGGTTGACGACTACGAGCTTTACGGTCTTGACGTGAATATCCATAGTAAGGAATTACCACATTGATTTCTTTAGCACTAGCACGTTTTAAGGCATCGATAAAGATTAATAATTCCATTAAGTTATCGTTAACCGGACATGAAGTTGATTGAATTACAAATACAACGTCATTACGAACGCTATCTTCGATGTTAATTTGAATTTCACCATCAGCGAATTTTTTAACCTCACATTTAGATAATTCTACACCCATATTTTTCGCTACTTTTTGAGCTAATGGTTGGTTAGCATTTAAACTAAAGATTCTTAAATTATTACTGTTCATTATTTTCTCCCACGATTTTTACGTTCTTTAATCACTTCACGTTCCCGAGCTATAACCAATTTATCTTTTGGGATTTTATTTAAACTAACAGTACTTCCGGCCGCAATTAAACAATCTTTTTCAACAGTAATTGGGGCAATTAAAGTTACATTACTACCTATAAAACAATTGTCTTTAATAATAGTTTTGTGTTTGTTAACTCCATCATAATTGGCAGTAATAACACCACAACCAATATTAACATTTTTACCAATTGCACTATCACCTAAATATGTTAAGTGGGCAGCTTTTGAATGATCTTTAACTGTCGTATTTTTGACTTCAACAAAGTTACCAATTTTACACCAATTACCAATTTTACTATTAGTATGAATGTGGGCTTGAGGTCCAACTAAAGTATCTGTTCCAATCACACTATTGTCAATGGTATTCCCTTGTTTTAACGTACAATTAGCACCAATTTTACATTCACCGTAAATAATGTTATTAGGTTCTATCACAGTTCCAGGACCAATTTTAACTTTAGGTCCAATAAACGTTGAACTTTGGTCAATAATTTTAACTCCATTTAGTTGCAAATTGGTATTAATACGTTTTTGTAAAATCGATGTTGCTTGATCTAGTGCGACTAAGTCATTAATTCCTTTAATCTCATCACTATCTTCACACACAAATGCAGCAACACGTTGTTTATTGTTGTTAAAAATTTCGACTAAGTCAGTTAAATAATACTCTTTTTGTTTATTATTATTTTTAATTTTATCAATATATTTAAATAATAATTTGGTATCAAAACAATAAATTCCTGAGTTAATTTCTTTGATTTGACGTTGCGTAAAAGTTGCATCTTTTTCTTCCACAATCGCAGTTACACTTCCAATATCATTACGGATAATACGTCCATAACCGGTTGGGTTTTCAACTTTTGCTGTTAGGATTGTCATCGCACTTTTTTCTTGTTTGTGTTTTTTAATTAATTTTTTAAAAGTATCACTACTCACAAGTGGTGTGTCTCCACAGACAATTACCGTAATCCCATTTTTATTTCTAAATTTTGATTTACAAACTTTAACCGCGTGTCCTGTTCCTAATTGTTGTTTTTGCTCAACGTAATCATAATTAAAATTATCAATGGCATTTAATACTTCTTCTTTTTTGTATCCAACAACTAAAGTATGATCTTTAATTCCTGCCTGTTGAAGGTTAGATAAAACGTGATTGACCATCTCATAACCTAATAATTTTTGGACAACTTTCGGCGCTTCAGTTTTCATTCTTGTACCTTTTCCGGCACTTAATATTATTGACTCAACTTGCATTATTTTACTCCTATTTACTTTATTATATAGGTTTTTTTGGTGTTTGTCAATAGCTTCATTTTAAAAAAAGATACACTAAAAAGTGTATCTTTAATTAAGCATTATTTTAATTCAACGCTAGCTCCAGCTTCTTCTAATTGAGCTTTTAAGTCGTTTGCTTCATCAGCAGGAACTCCTGCCTTAACAACTCCACCGTTGTCAGCTAATTCTTTAGCTTCTTTTAATCCTAATTCAGCATTGATAGAACGGATTACTTTAATTACTGCTAATTTTTGGTCACCAGCAGATGCTAATACAACATCTTTGTTTCCACCGTCTGCTCCAGCTCCATCAGCAGCTCCAGCAGCAGCAACAGCTACAGGTGCAGCAGCGCTAACTCCAAATTCTTCTTCAATAGCTTTTACTAAGTCGTTTAATTCTAAAACTGACATTTTTTTAATTTCTTCAATAAATTTTTGTGTATCCATCTTTTCTCCTTATCTATTTTTAATTATTATTCTTCGCTTGCAGTTTTATCATCACTACTTGCTTCAGGTGTTGTTTCTTCAACAACTTCTTCTTGAGTTTCCTCTTCACTAGCAGGCGCTTCTTCGCTTGCTGTTTCTTCTTTAACTGGTTCTTCTACTGCACTTTCAGCAGCTGGTTGTTGTTCAGCAACTTGACTTAAAGTTTGAGCTAAACCACGCATTGGTGCTTGAAGTACAGAAAGTAACATAGATAACAATCCATCGCGACTTGGAAGAGTTGCTAATTCTCTAATTTGTGCTTCATCTGCAAAGCTTCCTTCCATAGTACCAGCTTTTAATTTTAATACTTCGTGTTCTTTACTAAAGTTATTTAACACACGAGCAGCAGCTGTTACGTCATCATAACTAAATGCTACGGCACAAGGACCTTTTAAGTAATCTTCCATTTGTTCTAAGTTTAGTTCTTTATACGCACGAGATGAGATGTTGTTTTTAATAACTTTTAATTCAACTCCTTCAGCACGTAATTGTTTACGTAAATCTTTTAACTCTTCTACTGTTAAACCAGCATATTCAACTATTACTGTTGCAACCGAATTATTTAATTTTTCAACGATTTCAGTTACTTCTTGTTGTTTTTTATTAATTGCTTGTTGGCTCATGATCTTCCCCCTTTCCTTTTTAACCAAAAAAAACCTGCATAGCAAAAAGCCATACAGGTTAGTACAATGAGTACCTCGGTAGGATTTATGGTTACCTACTGTCTTTGGCTTTTCTTAATTATTATAACAAATATTAGCCAAAGATGTTAATATTTTTTGTTCTTAATTCCCTTAGTAAAGAAAATCGCATATACAATAAATGAATATATTAAAAATGCTAAAGTTATTAACAGTAGGATATTAGCAAATTTATTAGGAATGTTAGGGAAAATAACTAAAATTAGACAACTTACATAAAAAACCAGTGTTGATATTTTTCCCCAGATTTTGGCACCTTCAATTCGTTTTGTTACACCAACACAGATTATCCCTAGCACTGCTAATACCACCTCTTTGATGACAAATAAGACACATACAACTAACGCAAACTTATAGCGATACATTAACACAATAAGCAAGCTGAATTGTAAAAGCTTATCTGCTACAGGATCTATAATCTTACCCCAATCGGTAATCATATTAAACTTACGTGCAATTAGCCCATCTAAAAAATCAGTAAATTCCATAAAAGCTAATAACCCAAACGCAAGTGGGTAGTTTTCAAACTTAATATAACTCGTTACAAAGATTGGAATAATTAAGATTCGTAAATAGCATAAACAGTTAGGAATAGAAAATAAATCACGGACCTTCATTTCACTCCAAACCAATTTTACTTAATTATTTAGTTTTACGAATTTGATCAAAATCAAATAATTCAGAAGCAGTATCATCTCCTAATAAACTATTAACTTCTAATTCTATTTTTTCGTTTTGTGGATCAATACTAACAACACGTAGTTGTTGCCCATCGTATAAATCGTGACCTTCAACGATTACAGTATCACCAACATTTAGCTCAATACCTATTTGGTCGGCTACATTTTTCATAACAGTGATTTCATCATCTTCCATTGGACTTGGTTTTTCTTTCATACTTGAGATACCTGAGTATCCTGTTACATATTGTATTCCACGTACAAAGAAAATTGCTTCATTAGAGTTTTCCATTTGAACAAAAATGTATCCTGGATATAATAAACGTTCTTTACGTTTTAATTGATTACGCACAAAACTATATTCTTGAATTGTAGGTAAATAGATTTCTCCAATTAAATTATCCATGTGTTCTTTATTAATTTGTGCTTTTAAACTATCAATTACTTTTTGCTCATAGCCATTGAAAGTTCTTACTCCAAACCATTTTTTTTTCATTAAAACTCCTAATTATGCATATAAGAAACTAATTACATATTTAATTACTGAATCCATTACAGCCAAAATAATTGTTAATAAAACAATAACAAATAATGTTACACCAAAGAATTTCATAACATTTTTACTTTTTGGCCACGTTACATCTTTAAGTGCTTGAAAATAACCTTTAATACTATTCATTGTCGCTCCTATTTATTTTCTTTATGCATTGTATGTTTTTTGCAGTGTTTGCAATATTTCTTCACTACTAAACGTTCTTGCATGTTACTTTTTTTCACACTGTAGTTTGAATGCATGCATTCACTACAGACTAACAATATTTTTGTTTTGTTCTATCGCTTGTGATTTGAAATCGTTCATTATAGTTTCATTTTCTTTTTTCTCACTATTGTTAAAAATATGGTTTTCAACTCTAACTTGTGTATTTAATTCTCTAAATATTTCATCAATTTTTTCATTAGAGTAGTTGTATACCTCTCTTAAATATTGTTTCTTAGAAATAATGTTCCCTACAACCTCATTATAAAGTCTCGCATTTCTTTCGTTAGTAGTTTCTATCTCTGTATAGTCAAACTCAATCTCTGGTGTTGATACACCTAATAACATTGATATAGTTTCAAAGATAGACACTAAGTTTCTACGGAACACTTTGTTGTATCTTTCTTTTGTAGTGAATGTTTTATTTCTTAACATTACTACCTCTGTTGCTGTTCGTGGTGTAGATGAAATGTTTACACTTAACTCATCACCATCAATATTTAATTTATTAGCAATAAGTCTAATGATAGTATCAATAGTATTTTTGTACTCTTTAATTCTAATGTCTGTATCTACGACTTGTAGTAAGTTGTTTGCTCTTTCATCATCTCCTACAAACAATTGGTAGTACTCGTTGTTAGGGTCAAAGTATTTAACACCCTCTTGTACCCCACCATTAGCACAAGCAGGACTATTAGGTGTTGTAGTCATTAAAGTATCAGCAATAAACATTCTCTTTCTAGACACATTAATTTCATTTATCATATTATCATAGGCAATGTCTAAGTTTTTTAACTCATCATCTATAATAGATAAGATACTTGGGTGTCTTAATAAAGAGTTGCTTGGATTAGAAATACTTTGTACTGTGTAAATGTAGAATAAGTCTTTCTCACTTACAATAGTACCACTAGGGTCAACACCTTTTCGTTTTTTCAACTCACTAGCATCTAGTAAGTCTCCTAAGTAGTTTTCGTCCTCACTTTTGAAAAGATAATTTTCCACACTTGTAGTTTTTCTATCTAATCGCTTAATGTTTTGTACGAATGTTAAGTAGTACTCTTTTGGTTTTCCATCCACAATAGTATTGACGATATCTTGTGAAAAGATAACAACACCATTTACTCTTTTACCATTAGTACTTTGAATAAGCATTTGATTTCCTGGTATGAATGAAATGTCGACACCAAACTCACTTGGTAAAGTTGTAATAACACCACTACCAATAGCAAACACGGTCTCTAAAAAGTTTTGATAATTTTCAATAAACTTATTCTCTTTAAGTTCATATAAGAAAGTTTCTTTCTCATCTATGTTATCAAAGTTAAACTCAACATTAGCACTATTGATTAAGTTTGCCATATACTCACACACTGTTTTACCAAAGTGTAGACTTTCTCGTTTACAATTTTGCTCTTTACCATTTACATAACTTGTGTAGTTATGAAAACCTTGTATATTACCTAAATACAATTGATAAAAGTAGTTGTAGTTGTATGTACTATCATACTCTATACCAAACATTTCTCTTAACTCGTTAATTATTGGCATTGTTTTCCTTTCTTATGACACTTGAATAAATTGTATCTATGTAGTTTAGAAATGAATACTCAAAACTATCTAGACTATCTATATCACTTGTTCCGTCATCTTTTCTTACACCATTATTGTCATATTGTGCTGTCTCCAAAGCATTTAGTAAATTATCACATTGTTGTTGAATATGTAGTCTTTTGGTTGACATTAAAAGTTGTGTTAGCATAATTCTTGATGCTATATTACTTTCTTTATTTATTCCTTTTCTTTTATTTACTTTTGAAATGAATATACCACCAACATTTAAAACATTTAATAGATTTGTGACAACTTTGTAAAATGATAAACTCGCACTATCTATAAAAACATTGATATTTGTTCTATACAACTCCCCATAGTATTTACAAAACTTGACTAGGTCGTTGGCATAGTCGTTGATATCTTTATCGCCTTGACTTACTCCATTTTTATGATAGTAAGTGGCAAGCACTCGCACATCGCCAAAGTCTTTGCTAATTGCTGATAAGGTAAAAGTTGTAGCATCGCTATCCCCATAATCCACACCAACTTGTAATCTATAATTGTATGAATTAAACTTTTCTCTATCTATTAAGTTTTGGTAGTTGTATTGTCTATATACCGCATTACTAAGTAAACCAAACTCCCCTAGAAACTCAAAACGATAAGTTTCGTAGTCCAACTCTTTCATTAAGTTGATTTCATTAAGTTTCTCTCTTGGTAAAAGTCGCTCAATATCTTTATAAGTAGTTTCCAATATTGTCATTTGGTTTGTTTCTAATAACTCGCTTTTATAAACATTAGTCCAATGTAATCTCTCTCGTTGTGGATTTCCTGTGTAGATTTTTACACAATAAGAGTTTCCGCTAGCATCAACCGCCTCGTGTTTAGCAAGTGTTGTGTTTAACATTATAAAGTTTTCTTTCTTGCTAATTTGTTGAAACTCATCAAACCAAACAAAGGCTAGTTTGTGTACTGGTTGAAAACCTTTAAGTCCCTCTTTATCTAAACCCTTAAAGTAAATGACTTGTCCGGTTCTTTTGTTAGTAAGTCTCTCTGGTCTTACCCTTTTAATCCAATCGTTCGCTAAACCCCACTCGTGTAGAACATCTAAAACACTTTGAAACACACTATCTCTAATTTGTGCTTGTTCATTTCGCATTATTAAGATATCTCCACTAGGGTTAGTAAGTGCTGAGATTAAAGCAAGTCTTGACATTGAGAATGTTTTCCCACTATCACGACCACATAAAGCATAATAGGTTTCTCGCTTATGATTTAAAACACTCTTTAATGGTTCTCGTAAATCACCGTTAAAGATATCGTTTAATGGAATGTTAATCATTGGACTCTATTTCCTCTAAACCACCAAAGTTAAGCACAGGGGCTAGGTCGCTTGACCCGTCCTCGCTATCACTTGAAATGTTTAGATAATAAGCAAGTGCTAACATCAATAGTTTGTCTGAAACCTTTGATGACTTAAACAAAGAATCGTAAAATAATTTTTGGACTTGCTCCTCAAACTCACCCACCGCTTTGTGGTACTCCACATCGTCCTCAACTAATTCTATAAACTCCTCTGAGGTAAGGTTATATAGTTTGGCAATGGTTTGGGGTTTAATCCCTTTCCTTGCTTTTGAATAGATTTCATCCATTTCCATTTTCGTAAACTCTCGGTTGTTTGACTCCTTAACAATAGCATTGTCTATTGTGTCTATCATATGCTTTGTCAACCTTTCGTTTAAAGTTATAGCATATTTTTATTCCCTTGTCAACCCTTTTTTAATTTTTTTTAAAATTGACCCAAAAAGACCCCTTTCTTTTCTTTTATTTAATTTTCTTTTCTTTGGGGAATTAACTACTCTCTATACTATCTAACTAACTATTCTTAATAGCAAGTTATCTATGGTAATCATAGATTACCAAGGGACAACATCGAATTTCTCTGAAAAATATTTTTGTACTTACGACCCACCCATCAAAAACAAAAATGTAGGGCCGACCCCCCTTTTCATCATCTGAGCCCTGACCCCGACCGTCGTCGTCTGGTTGCTCGTTGCTCGTCGCTCGTTGCTCGTCGTCTGGTTGCTCGTCGTTGGTCGTGGTTGGTTGGTTGGTTGGCTCGTTGGTTGATTGGTTGGCTGTCTGGTTGGTTTGGTTGTTGGTTTGGTTGTTGGTTTGGTTGGTTGATGGTCGTCGTTCGTTGGTTGATTGGTCTAGTTGACTGGTTGGTGGTTTGGTTGGTGGTTGGGTTGTTGTATTAGTTTGGAAATTGCATTCCTTTTTTTCCAAATGTTGACCGCAAGAATTGAACGAGTTGAATTAATTAGGGTTGGGATATGATTATCATTATATGATAATAATATAATCGGCTAATTTTAGTTGGATAATGTTGCTGTTGATGTTGTTGTTAAAGGAGTCGACGACGTTATTGATGTCGATATGTTGTTGGTAATTGTCTGATAGTGTTCATAATCCTAAGCATTTTTTTTAAAATTATCATAAAAAACTTTACAAAAAATTACGTTATTACAGTTTTAAAATTTGGGTAGCGCTCTAAAATGCTTTAAATAAAGGGGTTTTAGACACTAAAAAAATTATAAAAAAAATTATAAAAAAACTTGACAAACGTTTATTTTTTTGGTATAATAATTATGATATCAGTTAAGGTGTCAGTATTATACCATTAAAAAAAAATGTAAATAATTGCACACAAAAAAAAAATAATGGTATAATAATTATGTGAGGTTATCCCTTACTAAAAAAAAGAAAGACCGCAAAAATGCGGCGGAGGAGTTTATTATGATTAGAGAAATCGAAAGAGTTAACGAAAATATTGATATATTAGCCAAAGAAATCGGAGAGAATCGCGACCTAGATATATATGATGCTGTTAAAAAAAACATGGAGCGAGATAGAGATTTCTTATGGAATTTATATAAACGCGGATCTGTTGCGATTGGTGAAATTCCGAGAAAATCAGATTTTATGTTTTGGTTAGATTGTTATGCCCAAGAAGTTCGTGAAAAAGCATATTATAATTACAGGATTAAATTTTAAAACTGATATAACTAAAAAAAAATGTAACAAAAAAAGGGGGGGTTATATGATTGAATTATTAGGAATAATATTATCTGTTTTATTTTTGATTTATTTATGGAATTGCTAGGGCTCAACGCTCTAGCACCCTAATAAATTATTATTATTATTATTATTATTATTATTATTATTATTATTATTATTATTAAGGAGATTTATGAAAATGAAAGAAATGGTTGAAGGATTAGAACACAACGAAAGTATTAAATTGATGCAACAATGTTATAGAGATTTAACATCAGAAGAAATTAAAATTAACGTTAGACACTATCAAAATTGGAGAGACTATATAGTTGTATTGGAATTAATTATAGGCGATACAAATTTAACGATTGACATATGGCACTTGTTTGACATAAACGATTGCGATAACGATAATTTTGTATCACAAGAACGATACGATGTTAATCTGAAATGTATTATTAAAGAAGCTTTAAATTACTACAAACTTAAATAGAAATAAAAAGGCTCATAAACAAAAAGGAAAATATAAAAAATTGACACATTAAAATATTTATGATGAATGGGTAACAAAAATTTAGACACGATATCTATGGTATAATTAAATAAAGGAGCAAAATGAAATATACTATAGAATTTAAACAACAAATCGTTGCGTTGGCAGTTGCAGGAAAGCCAAAACGAGAAATCGCAAGAGAATATAACATAGGTGAAGCAACAATTTACCAATGGATTGAAAAATATGGTTCTGATGATAAAACTAAGGAACTTACTGATTTAGAAATAGAAATTTCAACTTTAAAAGACGAATTACGAAAAACTCAAATTGAACGTGATATTTTAAAGCAAGCCGCACTGATAATGGCACAATCGCCCAAGCCATAATCTCTTTAAGGAAAAAATATCCTATAAAAGAAATGTGCGACATTATGGACGTTAATAGATCATCATTATACTATAAGCAAAAACCAAAAAAACAAAACATTGAATTAGAAAACATGGTGATTGAAATATTCAACGAGAACAAAAAAGTTTATGGTGCCAAAAAGATTAAAATCATTTTAGAAGAACGTAATATATTCGTTTCTAAGCGCACTATTAGAACAATAATGGAAAAGTACAATCTAGTAAGCTGCTATAATAAGAGAAGTTACAAACCAGCAAAATCTGGAGTTAATGATAGTAAAAATCAAAATTTGTTGAATCAAAACTTCAACGTGGATCAAGAAATGCGTGTGGTTGTATCTGATTTAACTTATGTACGTGTCAAAAATCGTTGGGCATACATTTGTGTACTAGTTGATTTATTTAATCGTGAAATTATTTCTTATAAGGTTGCCTACGAAAAAGATGCAGAATTGGTTTTAAAAACATTTGCAAAAATTAAACACAAGTTACGTAAAATCGAAATTTTCCACACTGATCGAGGAATGGAATTTAAGAATTACAAGATTGATAATTTATTGTTAAGTAACAATATTAAACATTCCTTAAGTAGAAAAGGTTGTCCATATGACAATGCTGTTTGTGAAAATATTTATAAAACTATAAAAACAGAGTTTGTTCGCAATCGACAATTTGAAAGCCTGGTTCAATTAGAAATTGAACTAGCAGGATACATTTATTGGTATAATAATAAACGAATCCATGGGGCACTAGATTACATGACACCTATGGATTATAAAAAACATAGATTGGCTGTCTAAAAAATGGTTGCCAATCCAACACATAACTTAAAATAAAAGCATACAATATATATGAATAAAGTTATTACATATAAAATTAATTTTCTTAACATGGATACAATTAGTATGACATTTCATATAATCACTTTCATACATTAAGCATTT